>NZ_CAWNXG010000046.1:0-36232 GCF_963878145.1 Photorhabdus sp. S10-54
GTCTTGTGAGTGCCCACACAGATTGTCTGATTAATTGTTAAAGAGCAGGCTGAATTAAAAAATGATATTCTCGTTCAGCCGGGCTGCGTATACTACGCTTTTCGCCCGCAGAGTCAAGCGCTTATTGTCGCTTCCTCTGCCCGACCTCACAATGTTTATCAGCGTTGTGTCGGTCAGTGGTGGCGCATTATAGGGAGTTCTTTGGCTCTGGCAATAATTATTTTGAAAAAAATTGATCGTTTGATTAATTCCACAGCAAAGCTCTACTTTATACCTACTTACCAACAGATTTATCCACATATGGCTAGTTGGATGAAAATTTATCGAGCATCACGCAAACGTTTTCGTTACAATTCGGTGGTTAAAATCATCAAGCGATTTTATCTGACTACACTGAAATGTTATTGCAGTGCCCATTTTTTATGTCCTGATATAGTGGGTTCTTCCCAATAACATGTTACTGCCTTACAAAATCCAAGGGATCAAATCAATGCAACAGCTTCGTCCAATCCATCGTGCCCTGCTTAGCGTTTCCGATAAATCAGGGGTTGTTGAATTTGCAAAAGCCTTATCTCAACGCGGTGTCGAATTGCTTTCTACTGGTGGCACAGCTCGTTTACTCTCTGAGTCAGATCTAAAGGTTACTGAAGTTTCAGACTACACCGGTTTTCCTGAAATGATGGATGGCCGAGTTAAGACGCTGCATCCTAAAGTACATGGTGGAATCCTTGGCCGCCGCGGACAAGATGATGAAATCATGGCACAACACCAAATCTCACCGATCGATATGGTGGTTGTGAATCTATATCCATTCGCTCAGACCGTAGCTAAATCAGATTGTACTTTGGCAGATGCCGTTGAAAACATTGATATTGGTGGTCCAACTATGGTTCGCTCTGCGGCTAAGAACCATAAAGATGTAGCGATTGTGGTAAATAGTAAGGATTATGAAAAAATCATTGAAGAGATGGATAACAATCAGGGGTCATTAACACAATCAACTCGCTTCGATTTAGCCATTAAGGCTTTTGAACACACCGCTGCTTATGACAGCATGATTGCTAACTATTTTGGCAAGCTGGCTCCTCCTCATTATGGCGATACGACTCAACCATCAGGACGTTTCCCTCGTACTCTGAATTTGAATTTCATTAAAAAGCAGGATATGCGTTACGGTGAGAACAGCCATCAGGACGCTGCATTCTATATAGAAGAGAATCTTTCTGAATCATCCATTGCAACTGTAACTCAGTTACAAGGTAAGGCTCTTTCCTATAACAACATTGCTGATACCGATGCAGCGCTGGAATGTGTTAAGGAATTCGTGGAACCTGCATGTGTTATTGTTAAGCACGCTAACCCATGCGGTGTAGCAATTGGTAAAGATATCCACGAAGCTTATGATAGCGCATTCAAAACAGATCCAACCTCCGCTTTCGGCGGTATTATTGCTTTCAACCGCGAACTTGATATTAAAACTGCACAAGCCATTATCGACCGCCAATTCGTCGAGGTAATTATTGCCCCCTCAGTAAATAAAGATGTACTACCGGTGCTAGCTACCAAGCAAAATGTCCGCGTTCTGACATGTGGTAAATGGGAAGACCGGGCTGCTGGCCTTGATTTTAAACGAGTTAATGGTGGCCTACTGGTACAAGATCGCGATCTTGGTATGGTTGCAGTAACTAACCTACGTGTGGTTTCCAAACGTCATCCCACCGAACAAGAAATGAAAGATGCTCTGTTCTGCTGGAAGGTCGCTAAATTTGTCAAATCTAATGCCATTGTTTATGCAAAAAATGATATGACCATTGGTATTGGCGCAGGCCAAATGAGCCGTGTCTATTCCGCAAAAATTGCTGGGATTAAAGCAGCCGATGAAGGCTTGAAAGTTCAAGGATGCGCAATGGCATCTGACGCCTTTTTCCCATTTCGTGACGGCATTGATGCCGCTGCGGCTGTCGGCGTGAGTTGCATTATCCAACCCGGCGGTTCAATCCGTGACTACGAAGTGATTACCGCGGCTGATGAACACGGTATTGCTATGATTTTCACCGGCATGCGCCATTTTCGCCACTAATCAATAGCGGGAGTTAATCTGATGAATATTTTAATTGTTGGTAGCGGTGGACGCGAACATGCTCTGGCATGGAAAGCAGCTCAATCTCCTTTAGCTGATAAAGTCTATGTCGCTCCAGGAAATGCAGGAACTGCTCTGGAAAGCAATCTCGAAAATATTGATATACCAGCGACAGATATCAACGGCTTGTTAGTATTTGCACAAAGCCATGATATTGGGCTGACTATCGTTGGCCCTGAAGCGCCATTGGTGATAGGTATTGTCGATGCATTCCAAAAAGCCGGGTTGACTATTTTTGGTCCAACTCAGGCAGCCGCTCAATTAGAAGGCTCAAAAGCATTTACCAAAGATTTTCTGGCACGTCATCAAATCCCAACTGCGGCTTATCAGAATTTTACAGCCATCGAACCAGCTCTTACCTACCTGGATAAAGTCGGCGTTCCTATTGTTATAAAAGCTGACGGACTGGCTGCGGGTAAAGGTGTGATTGTTGCGATGACACTGGAAGAAGCCCAATCCGCCATAAAAGATATGCTAGCCGGAAATGCGTTTGGTGATGCAGGCCATCGTATTGTTATTGAAGAGTTTCTAACAGGTGAAGAAGCTAGCTTTATCGTTATGGTCGACGGTAAGAATGTTATTCCGATGGCAACCAGTCAGGATCATAAACGCATAGGTGATGGTGACACGGGTCCAAATACTGGCGGAATGGGAGCCTATTCTCCCGCTCCTGTCGTCACTGATGAAATCCACCAGCGTATTATGGAAGAGATTATTTATCCTACTGTTAACGGTATGGCTGCTGAGGGTCATATCTATACTGGTTTTCTTTATGCTGGCTTGATGATCAACCAAAATGGCGAACCAAAAGTGATTGAATTTAACTGCCGCTTTGGTGATCCAGAAACGCAACCCATCATGATGCGTATGCGTTCTGATCTTGTTGAACTCTGTCTAGCTGGTGCAAAAGGAGAGCTTGCGGGTAAAACGTCTGATTGGGATGAACGCCCTGCTCTGGGTGTGGTACTCGCTGCCGGAGGGTATCCTGCTGATTATTACAAAGGGGATATTATTCATGGTTTGCCCCAACAAGAAAATGAAAGTAGCAAGGTTTTCCATGCTGGTACAGCAATGAAAGGCAATGATGTTATTACCGCAGGTGGACGCGTTCTGTGTGTTACAGCATTAGGAGAAACCATTATAGATGCACAGAAAAATGCTTACCAACAAGCAGAAAAGATTGAATGGAATAGCTGTTTTTACCGCAAGGATATCGGCTATCAGGCAATTAACCGATTGAAGTAATCATAAAACTGACGAGGGTCAGAGGCTGTCCTTCGTCGGTTCCCAACGACAAAAGTCATTATTGGCTACCAACAGTAATTCGCGGCCAGCAGGCGCTTCCAACCAAGCAATGGTTAATTGGCCGTAACTACTTTTTTCACGCTGTTCAAGCCATGACCTCGCGTAAGGTTCAAACTCAAGGGAAATCGTTTCACCTGCACAGGTAGTGACTTTACCGTTATTCCAGTGCCCTTGCACCAAACGCACATTTCCCACTCTCAACGCATCACTTAATTCAAGCGTCCGTTTAGCATTAAACTGCATACGAACAATATCATCGCTGGAAAGTGGCTCTCGTCGCGTTTTCGACTGCTTTTGCATAAAAATCACATCACCGGATTTATTCAAACGAAGTTGTTCAGATAGTGGATTTTTATCATTCAAAATTTCACGACGAATTTGGCGCAAATCTCCCTGCTTATATTCATAAAAAGTCACGATGGTATTGTCATTACGGTAGGGGCTGTAAACACTCATCAGCACCTGAGGTTTACTGTTCTGATCGTTGAGACGCCACAAGCGGACAACACCATCATCGGCAATGAATCCACTTGCGCTGAAAGAAGGTTCTTTAGGTTGATTGGTACAGGCGCTGAGCGCGAAGACGAATCCTAGTGTCATCAGCCCCTGACGAACCAACAAAAGGGGATAAATAATACCCCTTCTATTTTTTCTTTTTTGCAATGAAATTATTTAACTGCGTCTTTCAGAGCCTTACCAGCAGAGAAAGCAGGTACGTTTGCAGCCGCGATTGTAATTTCTTTACCGGTTTGTGGGTTACGACCAGTACGTTCTGCACGGTGGTTAACTTTGAAAGTACCAAAACCTACCAGTTGTACTGAATCGCCCGCTTTCAGGGATTCGGTGATTGCATTCAAAGTTGATTCCAGAGCAGCTTTTGCCTGAGCTTTAGTCAGGTCTGTGCTTTCTGCGATTGCATCAACTAATTCAGTCTTATTCATAGATTATCCTTACAGTGTGTTTATCGTTTGCAAAGCATCGAGTGCGACGGATATGCCGAATGACAGCACCCCTGCATACACGCACCGATAGCCACTTCTTTTCACCCCCCAAATGTAGAACAGAGTGGGGGCAAAAGTGAAGCCTTTGAACATGGCATTTAAAGCATTAAATCACTTTTTTTCACTTTACTGCGTTAAATTTATACCAATGTTGCTCGTTCCTGATTCCCGGAGGTCAGCTTTCAATCCTTTAATCAACTCAATATCCCGCTCTTCGCAGCTAACCAATAAGCGATAAATTTCCCATTGGATGTCCCACTCTTGTGCAATAGCAGGTAATATTTTTAGTTCTTCATCGGTCATTTCTTTTCCGGCCTGAGTCATTTCAAGCATAGCAACAGTGCGGATTGAAATTTCACTCACTGCAATTGCATGCTCCAATGTTTCACCACTCAGACGGGAGTGAATAATTTCCCCTAATGCAATACATGAATCAATTGCCGGGTACACACCGTAAATATCGTAATCATCCGCTGAGGGAATAACTTGTTCCAACTTTTCCAACTGATTATCAAAATTCACCTTGGCATCTTTTACAACTAATATTTCCCACACCAAATCCAGAATACGGCGGTAAAGAGCAGGTTCTGCAAATGCTGTCTGGCAACAGAACATCTGGTAATTTGGATACATCCGTTCGCATAGACTTGCCATAAAGGTCAGATGCTGCCAGCTTTCAAGTTTTTCCAGCCGTAAATGTATCGGGTTTCGTAACATTAGTTTTTACTCATTATGCACAATTTGCTCCGCAGTTTACCTGAAATTCAAGAATATCCACACGCTTACACCGAATTTAAGGATTTTTCTGTATCATTTGTTCAAAAAACAGCCTATTTGAGGCTATACCATCTGCCCAACGGGTTGTTTCAGGCAAGCGATAACCTTTCATACAACATTCCACCCATAGCAATGCGCTATCAAGGCTGATTCTGTGTCCGGTAGAAATATACAACGGATTACAACGTTTTTTACTTCTCCATACCCAACCAATCTGCTCCTCTTTATCAAGCAAAGGTTGGCAACTGCCGGGCTGTTCCCCCAATGGTTCACTTTCACCACATAAACGACGTTTTGCCACACCAATTGTAGGCACATTAGCTAATAAACCAAAATGGCTAGCAACACCTAAACGACGTGGATGAGCGATGCCATGACCGTCCACCATTACTAGATCAGGTTTGTATTTCAACAACTGCCAAGCAGCCATTAATGCAGGATATTCACGGAAAGAGAGTAAACCGGGAATATAAGGCAGCGTAGTTTCAATTCGAGCTATCTGATATTCCACCAGTTCAAGAGCAGGATAAGAAAGAACCGCTATCGCGGCACGGGTAATTGTTCCCTGCCGTTCGAAGCCCACATCAGCACCCGCAATCAATTTAGGGGGGGAAAAATCATCATAACAGATAACCTGTTGAGCCTTTGCTATTTGTTCCTGACGTAATGCTTTCGTATTAATCATATTTTTACTGATGATATTTAGCTGAAAGTTTATGTACCGCTTCGACAAATACCCCCGCGTGTTCCGGCAGTATATCCTGATGGATACCATGACCAAGGTTAAAGACATGACCAGAACCCGTCCCAAAACCTTGCAAAATTGTCGAAACTTCCTGCTCAATCCGCTCTGGAGAGGCGTATAACATGGATGGGTCCATGTTACCCTGCAAAGCGACTTTATTCCCCATACGACGGCGCGCATCGGCAATATCTGTCGTCCAGTCCAAACCAAGCGCATCACAACCGGTTTCAGCCATTGCTTCCAGCCATTGCCCACCACCTTTAGTAAACAGTGTCACTGGCACACGACGACCTTCATTTTCACGGATCAGGCCATCAACAATTTTGTGCATATAATGCAAGGAAAACTCCCGATAATCTCTCCCGGTCAGTACCCCACCCCAAGTATCAAAAACCATCACAGACT
Organism: Photorhabdus sp. S10-54; assembly: GCF_963878145.1. NCBI lineage: Bacteria > Pseudomonadati > Pseudomonadota > Gammaproteobacteria > Enterobacterales > Morganellaceae > Photorhabdus > Photorhabdus sp. S10-54. Next base: position 6,374 of record NZ_CAWNXG010000046.1, read on the forward strand.
GAGCGCCAGCTTTAATCTGAGCATTGAGATAAAGAATAACGCTGTCTGCTAGCTTATCCAGCAACAGATGCATTACAACAGGTTCGGCATACATCATTTTTTTGATTTTAGTGAATGCCTTACTACTGCCACCTTCCACCATATAAGTCGCCAGTGTCCACGGACTACCGGAAAAGCCAATCAAAGGAACCTGACCCGCCAGCGCTTTACGAATCGCGCGTACTGCATCCATCACATAACCCAACTCCATTTCCGGATCAGGCACCGACAGTTTTTCCACATCAGCACGGCTGGAAACAGGAGATTTAAAACGCGGGCCTTCACCTGCTTCAAAATAGAGCCTCAGTCCCATAGCATCAGGAATAGTGAGAATATCAGAGAAGAGAATTGCCGCATCCAGTGGATAACGCTGCAAAGGTTGTAAAGTGACTTCACAAGCGAGCTCAGTGTTTTTACACAAAGCAATAAAATCACCGGCTTTAGCACGAGTAGCCTGATACTCAGGTAAATAGCGGCCAGCCTGGCGCATCATCCAAACAGGGGTAACATCAACGGATTGGCGTAATAAAGCTCGCAAATAACGATCGTTTTTCAGCGCATTCATGACAGGCTCCATCTATATTTATTGGCCGCAACATAATCTGACTACAATGATTGAACGTCATTGTAACATGATAGGTAAATCTCTCCCGTTGAATTGCGCCAAACTGTACATCACGTATTTCGGCATAGAACAACCGTATCTTCAATCAACCGGCGGGCAATAGTATTATGTGGTGGAATCAATGGCAGTTGATCATAATGATACCAATCTGCACTAATCAGCTCTTTCGGATCATGACGGATCTCACCACTGTCATAATCAGCCAGAAATGCCATCATCAATGAATGAGGGAAAGGCCACGGTTGAGAAGCCACATAACGTAAGTTGCGAATTTTAATATTACTCTCTTCCATCACTTCGCGGGCTACCGCTTCTTCAAGTGTTTCACCGACTTCAACAAATCCCGCAAGGACTGTATATATGCCTCTACGATGACGCTGATGTTGAGCCAGCAAAATATAATCATCCCGACGAATACCGACGATAATACAAGGTGCAATCTGCGGATAATAACGTTCATGGCAGTGATGACACAAGCAAGCCCATTCACTGACACTATGGTGCATTTCACTACCGCAATAACCACAATATTGATGAGAGCGATAAAACTCTGCCAATTGCACTCCCCGGCCAGCTAATTGAAACAAGCCACGATCACTTGCAACAATTTGCCGTAAAGAAACCATATTTGAAGCCATTTTCTGACGGATAAGCCAAACTTTTTCGCCCTGCCACTCACCAATAGGCAAGGCTATTTTTCCTTGCAATGACCATTGGACAGCAATTCCAAAAGGTAATTCCCCTTCCGGGAGCCAAATACGATTTTCATAGCTGATAATCCACCAGCCACGTTCTGTTCCTGTAATTTGTTGTTGCATCATCATGACATCATAATTACGATTAATATCTGTATAAATCATACGCTTTCTAGTCAGAAAAACATGCTTTTATTGCTATTGGTCACTACACAGCATTACAAGCATTATTCTCAGTTATCAATGTGCTTTGACTTGAGGAACACAACATCATGCCACAACTGCTTGTAGTGTTTGATCTGGATGACACCTTAATTTCCGGTGATTCCAGCGCTATATGGACAGAATTTTTATGGGAAAAAGGCATCATTACTGATCCAAGTTTTATCGAGGCAGATAAAAAAATGATGGCTGATTACAGCGCAGGCTCATTGGATATGAGTGGTTATCTGGCATTTAGCCTACAAACACTGCATCAAATTCCACAAGAACAAGTTGATCTTTGGCTGACTGAATTTATTAACGAAAAAATCAAACCTCGATTTTATCCGCAAGCCAAAACCTTAATTACAGAGTATCAACAACAACAAATTCCAATCATTATTATCTCAGCTACTGTCTCTTTTATTGTAAAAAAGATTGCTATCGAATTAGGTATTCACACTGCGCTGGGCATTGATATGGTGGTGGAAAATGGCTGTTATACCGGCCAAATAGACGGTATTGCGACTTTTCGTGAAGGTAAAGTAAAACGGATAAAACAGTGGCTGGAACAGCAAAATAGTTATCCTGAGATTATTCGTTTTTACAGTGATTCAATTAATGATCTGCCAATGTGTCAATTTGCCGACGAAGTCATTACGGTCAATGCCGATGCCCATTTAAAAGCCGAAGCACAACAACATGGCTGGCAACAATTAACCTGGTCACTGTAAATACTTTCAATCAGTAAGGGTTGTAGTTTTCACAATCCCTTCTATACTACTGCTTACTTTCTTGTCGGAGTGCCTAGCGTAAGCTGTTTTATCGCAGCATACACAGGCTGAGACCGTTAATTCGGGATCCGCGGAACCTGATCGGGTTAATACCTGCGAAGGGAACAAGAGTAATCAACCGCTGTCAGCCCACCCAATTTTTCATGGGTCTGTCCAGCCATCAACTATTACTCCTGCGAGCTCCAGACAAGCAACTTTCCCAATAACACAGTTAGGAATTTGCTATGTCTCACAACACTATTATCCCTGCAACTGATATTTCACCCAAACTCCCGCCTGCGCGCCCACGTAAAGCACAACGCGATGCTGCTCAAGAATTTATTAATTCTATTCAAGGGGTGACATTCCCAAATTCACGACGAATTTATCTTCAAGGTTCCCGTGATGATATCCAAGTCCCAATGCGTGAAATCCAGTTATCATCAACTTTAATTGGCGGCACCAAAGAAGAACCTCAGTATGAGGAAAACGAAGCTATCCCGGTTTATGATACTTCCGGCGCTTATGGCGATCCTGATTCCAAACTGGATGTACATGTTGGGTTAACCAAACTACGTCAACCGTGGATCGCCGAACGCCAAGATACTGAACCTGTTGCCACCCTCAGCTCTGATTTTACGCAGCAGCGCCTAACGGATGCCGGTCTCGATCATTTACGCTTCAATCATCGCCCCCATCCATTAAAAGCCCGTAAAGGCAAATGCGTTACTCAACTGCATTACGCCCGTAAAGGCATCATCACGCCCGAAATGGAATTTATAGCACTACGGGAAAATATGGGACGTGAACGTATCCGCGGTGATGTGTTACGCCAACAACATGCTGGACAAAGTTTTGGCGCTCAGTTGCCGGAAAATATCACACCAGAATTTGTCCGCCAGGAAGTCGCGGCTGGTCGGGCAATTATTCCTGCCAATATTAATCACCCTGAATCAGAACCGATGATTATTGGTCGTAATTTTCTGGTGAAGGTTAACGCTAATATCGGTAACTCTTCAGTCACCTCTTCTATTGAGGAAGAAGTAGAAAAGTTAATCTGGTCCACTCGTTGGGGTGCAGATACGGTAATGGATCTCTCCACTGGCCGTTATATCCACGAAACCCGCGAATGGATCTTACGTAACAGCCCGGTTCCTATCGGTACAGTCCCTATTTATCAGGCGCTGGAGAAAGTCAATGGCGTAGCGGAAAATCTCACTTGGGAAATATTCCGTGATACCTTGCTGGAACAAGCAGAACAAGGGGTAGATTACTTCACCATTCATGCCGGTGTATTACTGCGCTATGTACCGATGACAGCCAAACGCCTCACCGGAATTGTGTCCCGCGGTGGTTCAATTATGGCGAAATGGTGTCTGTCTCATCATCAAGAAAACTTCCTTTACCAACATTTCCGTGAAATTTGTGAAATCTGCGCCGCTTATGATGTTTCCCTATCACTGGGAGACGGTTTACGCCCCGGTTCTATTCAAGATGCTAACGATGAAGCGCAGTTTGCAGAACTACACACATTAGGCGAACTGACCAAAATTGCCTGGGAATATGATGTTCAGGTGATGATCGAAGGTCCCGGACATATTCCTATGCAGATGATCCACCGCAATATGACGGAAGAATTGGAACATTGTCACGAAGCCCCTTTCTATACCCTTGGCCCACTAACAACAGATATTGCACCCGGTTATGACCATTTCACTTCCGGTATCGGCGCTGCCATGATTGGCTGGTTTGGCTGCGCCATGCTCTGTTATGTGACGCCGAAGGAGCATCTCGGCTTGCCAAACAAAGATGATGTTAAGCAAGGGCTAATTACCTACAAAATTGCTGCTCATGCCGCCGATCTCGCCAAAGGTCATCCGGGCGCACAAATCCGCGATAACGCCATGTCCAAAGCACGTTTTGAATTTCGTTGGGAAGATCAATTTAATCTCGCGCTCGATCCCGATACTGCTCGCGCCTATCACGATGAAACTCTGCCACAAGCCTCCGGCAAAATTGCGCATTTCTGTTCTATGTGCGGGCCTAAATTCTGTTCTATGAAGATTTCTCAGGAAGTACGCGATTACGCCGCCGGTATGGAACAAATGTCTGAAACATTCCGCGCCCACGGTGGCGAGTTGTATCACAGCGTAGAGGATGTCTCTCATGAACAATCTGCCTAACGCGCCATTTGCCCCAACGGAATATAAATTGGGCCTGTATCCCGTCGTGGATTCGCTAGAGTGGATTTCCCGCTTGTTAAAAGCAGGCGTCACCACAATTCAGTTGAGAATTAAAGATCGACCAGAAGATCAGGTGGAAGAAGAGATTCAGCAAGCTATTATGCTCGGTAGCCAATATAACGCTCGTCTGTTTATCAACGACTACTGGCGACTGGCAATAAAGCATGGCGCTTATGGTGTTCATCTGGGGCAGGAAGATTTAGTTATCGCTGATCTGAACGCCATCCAAAAAGCGGGATTACGGTTAGGAATCTCTACCCACGATGAACAAGAGCTGGCACGAGCTAAATCTCTTCGTCCGTCTTATATCGCTCTCGGCCATATTTTCCCAACCACGACCAAAACGATGCCATCTTCCCCACAAGGACTGGCAGCACTAAAACGGCAAGTAGAAAACACACCAGACTATCCCACTGTCGCCATCGGCGGAATTTCTCTTGAACGCGTACCGGATGTCATTGCAACGGAAGTCGGCAGTGTGGCGCTGGTTAGTGCAATTACCAAAGCAAAGGATTGGCGACAGGCCACCGCACAACTGCTTCATCTGATTGAAGGCGTTGCGTTAAAGGGATAGAGAGGTTCTTATGCTGAATGATCAAGAATTTATGCGTTACAGCCGACAACTGTTACTCGAAGATATTGGCCCGGAAGGGCAGGAAAAACTGAAATCCAGCCGAGTATTGATTGTCGGACTGGGAGGACTAGGCGCTCCTGCATCTCTCTATTTAGCCGGGGCAGGTGTGGGAACAATTTATCTCGCTGATGATGACCAATTGCACATCTCCAATTTACAACGGCAAATACTTTACCGCACCGAAGAGATCCCTGCCGCAAAAGCTGAACTTGCAGCCAATCAACTCAATGCATTGAATCCGCTGATAAAAACAATGGTCCTTAATCAACGTCAAAACCGGGAATCTCTGGCAACAATCGTGAAGCAGGTCGATCTGGTTCTCGATTGCAGTGACAACATAACAACCCGCCACGCGATCAATGCCGCTTGTGTGGCAATGCGAAAACCATTAATTAGCGGCAGTGCTGTCGGTTTTAGCGGTCAACTTATGGTATTTGAACCCCCTTATCTTCATGGCTGTTATAGCTGTCTCTACCCTGAACAGGAAGAACCACTACGAAATTGCCGGACTGCGGGTGTCTTAGGTCCGGTAGTCGGTATCATCGGCACATTACAGGCATTGGAAGCCATCAAAATGTTAACCGGGCTTCCCTCTCCGTTAAGCGGCAAACTCCGACTGTTTGATGGTAAACAACAAAGCTGGAGCACTCTACAACTTAGCCAGTCGCAGCAATGCCCGATTTGCGGAGATATGGCATGAAAATTACGGTAAACGACCAGCCGATGGAGCTTATGGCTCCTCTGGCTATACAACAATTGCTAGAACAACTTGAACGAACACAACCGGGAATGGCACTGGCTATTAATCAAATCATTATTCCGCGTTCAGAGTGGAATACGCATCAAATTAATGATGGAGACGATATCCTTCTGTTTCAGGCTATTGCTGGAGGTTGATATGCTAAAAATTGCTGATACGACTTTTAATTCCCGCCTATTTACCGGTACAGGCAAATTCGCCAATACCAATTTAATGACTCAGGCTATAGCGGCTTCCGGCAGCCAGCTTGTCACGATGGCAATGAAACGCATTGATTTGCAGAGCGGTAATGACGCTATTTTGGCGCCATTGCAAAAACTTGGCGTCAAATTGCTGCCAAATACTTCTGGAGCTAAAACCGCAGAAGAGGCCCTGTTTGCCGCCCGTTTGGCCCGTGAAGCACTGGCGACCAACTGGATCAAACTAGAGATTCATCCTGATGTGAAATACTTGTTACCTGACCCGATTGAAACACTCAAAGGCGCTGAAATGTTGGTCAAAGATGGGTTTGTCGTTCTGCCATATTGCAGTGCTGATCCCGTTTTGTGTAAGCGTCTGGAAGAAGTGGGTTGCGCGGCAGTCATGCCTTTAGGCGCACCGATCGGCTCTAATCAAGGGCTGCTCACCCGAGATTTCCTGCAAATTATTATCGAGCAAGCACAAGTGCCGGTGGTCATTGATGCCGGCATCGGCGCGCCAAGCCATGCATTGGAAGCAATTGAACTGGGTGCGGATGCGGTATTAGTCAACACTGCCATTGCCGTTGCACGTAATCCAGTAAAAATGGCTCAAGCCTTCAAAATAGCGATTGAAGCGGGTGAATTATCCTATCAAGCTGGCCTGGCAAGTCCGAAACAACATGCTGTCGCATCCAGTCCACTGACCGATTTTCTAGGGGCATTTTGATGATTCATCATCTTATGAGCGGTAGTTTTAGTTACCGCTGGCAGCAGTTGGACTGGGATGACATTACCCTTCGCATTAATAGCAAAACCGCGCAGGATGTTGAACGGGCATTAAGCAGTAACAAATTAAATCTGGACGATTTCATGGCCTTGCTCTCTCCGGCAGCGAAATCCTATATCGAACCACTGGCACAACGGGCACAAAAACTGACTCGTCAACGCTTCGGTAACACCGTTGGTTTTTATGTACCGCTTTATCTCTCCAATTTGTGTGCCAATGATTGCACCTATTGCGGGTTCTCAATGAGTAACCGCATCAAACGCAAAACACTCAATAAAGATGAAATTATTGCCGAATGTCAGGCGATTAAAGCTCTGGGCTTCGACAATCTGTTATTAGTCACCGGAGAACATCAGGGCAAGGTCGGTATGAATTATTTCCGCCGCTATCTGCCACTTATCCGCGAATATTTCAGCTCAATAATGATGGAAGTTCAGCCTATGACACAGGAAGAGTATTCTGAACTGAAAACCCTGGGGTTAGATGGTGTGATGGTTTATCAGGAGACCTACCATGAACCAACTTACCTGCTACATCATCTACGGGGTAAGAAACGGGATTTTCACTGGCGATTAGAAACACCCGATCGCCTTGGTCATGCTAAAATCGATAAAATCGGTTTAGGAGCGCTAATTGGCCTTTCTAGTCATTGGCGAACAGACTGCTATATGGTGGCGGAGCATTTATTCTTTCTGCAACGTACATATTGGCAAAGCCGTTACTCTATTTCATTCCCACGTTTGCGACCTTGTGCTGGAGGCATTGAGCCCGCATCGCTGATGAGTGAAGCAGAACTGGTACAACTGATTTGTGCTTTTCGTCTATTTGCGCCAGATGTTGAGCTTTCTATTTCTACTCGTGAATCTCCATTCTTCCGCGATCACGTCATACCATTGGCAATCAACAATGTCAGTGCCGGTTCGAAAACCCAACCCGGTGGTTACGCAGATAGTAGCCACGAAGAATTGGAACAATTTATGCCACATGATAACCGTTCTGTTTATCAGGTCGCAGACGTATTAATTAAAGCCGGGTTACAACCTGTCTGGAAAGATTGGGATAGCTATTTAGGTCGATAATTTAATTTTCTTTCTTGTTAAATAATTTGATTTTAAGTAAAAGCTTTTAACAGACAATAACGACAAAAAATAGGATTGAATATAACAAACTGTCTGGTTCCAATACCAGACAGTAATAAAGACAAATACGATTAACAAGAAAATAATTGTCATTTGAAATATCTATTTTGAATTTAAAATAAAAATTTATCTATATAGATATAACCAACATTATAAAATCTATTTTCATCACAAATATTTTATTTCCGCATAACCATTTTATTCATAGTTAAAATTTAACTTTTAATATACAAATATATCACTTATCGACATACAAATCCTCTACATAAAACAAAAAATCCCATATCCTAATAATCATTAACTAAACAGTTTATTTTTCATAAATAACTTGATTTCCTGTTTTAAAAATAAAATTCCAATTTATACCAATAAATAATGAGAATAATAATCCATGTATACTGAATATATTGAAAATTACCCTCATTTGTTTTATTTTTATACCAATTTACTCAAATTACAACTCACCACCAACAAAAAATACAATTGAGTATTATCCTATTATTGATAAAGTGCCCTCCCGAAAAAAAAGCGCTGAAATAAATTAAATTCATTTCTATCTATTTAAAAAGGACTAATATATGAACGTACAAGAGATCCTGAATAACGAAGATTATTCTGATATCAAGAAAAACTCTCATAAAGAACTGATTAACGGCTCATTCGAAGAAGGATATAACGGCTGGAGAATCCCAGCCCCTGAATCAGTAGAAATCTTATCTGAAAATGGCGTTCACTTTATCAGAGTCCAAAGCGTTACTGGTTCTGGCGTCATTGATCAAATTATCGAAGGATTAGAACCTAACACTAAATATAAATTAACAGCTACAGCGCGCGTATCAGCAGAATGGGCCTCATCAGCTTATTTTGGTTTACAGAGTCGCACCGATGGCCCCAACTCTTTTGCTGTAAACAGCACCGATTTTACAACGGGTTCGGTAGAATTAAATACAGATCAAGAGGGACTTTTACGCGTTTATTTATTGAAAGACCAAGTTGGCCATCGCCCAGATGGAGAAACCGCTGACTTTACCGGTTTTGTTTTAGAAAAAGCTTAAATATTTAACTTCGAAGTAGTTTGACATTAAAACACACCCGGAACAGGAAGCTCCGGGTGTTTTAATATTGGTTGAGAAAATAAAATCATAAATTAATATTTTAATTGAAATATAGTTCAATTATTTTAAAATAAATTCCCATCGAAATAATTTAGCCATCTCATTTATTTTTACATTAATTATCACAAACTTAATATTCAATCAAAAAACATGATTGAATATTTTTTCATTATTGATAAAGTGTTTACAGGGAAAAATCATTAAGCAAAATTAAATTTAATTGCCATTCATTTAAAAGGACTCATATATGGATATGAAAAAAATGCTAAATAGCGCAGATTATTCTGATACAAAAAACGCTAATAAAGAACTAGTTAATGGTTCATTTAATGAAGGATATCATGGCTGGAGAATCCCACACCCTGAAACTATAGAAATCTTATCCGAGAATGGCACTAATTTTCTTAGCATCCAAACCTATTCCGGCTCTGGCGTCATTGATCAAATTATAACAGGGTTGGAACCTAACGTTAAATATAGACTGACAGGTACAGCACGCTTATCGACTCAACTAACACCACAAAGGGCCTTGCCCGCTTATTTTGGTTTACAAAATCGCACATTTGGCCCTGAATCCTTTGCTGTAAATAGCTTCAACTTTACGACCGGTTCAGTTGAATTAAACACAGATGAAGAAGGGCTTTTACGTATTTACATGCTGAAAGACCAATTTATAGAACTTCCAGAAGAGGCAACTGCTGACTTCACGGGTTTTATTCTAGAAAGAGTTTAAACATCGGGCCTTGATACATAACACCCGAAGCACATTGCTCCGGGTGTTTTAAATAGAGATAATTCTCCGAAAACCATTCTGGCTAACTTAAATCATGCAATGGTTTTTTTATTGGCGGTGTCAATTGGAAATCAGAAAACCGCACCTGTAATCCGTGCCGTTCTGGAGAACAGCACATTGCACCAACAAAGACAGGTTGTTTATCTTCAAAAAAAGGAGACAACCTCAACAATGGCCACCGTAAACCATCAGTGGAATATTGCAGTCTTAAATATCCCTCTTCACGAGTCAAACGTAACCAGAATTTACTAGAATCACCAGGAAATACGCCCATAGACCAATCAGAATGATCACGTGTTAGCACACTACCAATCGAGGCATGACCATCAGAATATTCAATTCCGCCTTTCAGCCAATGTTTCTCATCGACTAATAGCATGACTCCTGCCTGATCGTATAAATGTTCAAAACAGCCTTCAATACAGAGTTGAAAGGTGAAATCATCCTCAACATAACGCCCAAAAACATGACCATTATGACGTTCAAAGCCATACCATGTTCGTTGCCAAAAGTCAGTTTTATGATCTGTAGTGACATTAAGCCAGTCGCTTCCACATTGCCAATCAGATGGTTCATTAAGCCAATGATATTGTGATAAACCCATAGGAACTCCCTCTATTATCTTCCGCTCGAATCAATCAATTTATATCCTGCAAATAAGGAAATAGAGAGTAAAGCAATACAAGCAAAAGCGCCGTGTAATGTCACAATATGCGCTAATCCACCTATGATTGCAGGTCCCAACAAAATCCCTGAATATCCCATGGTAGAAACCGCAGCAACAGCCAGTGAATCAGGCATAATTTTCTGTTGACCAGAAGCAGTAAAAAGCATTGGCGCTATATTGGATAATCCTGCGCCTATCATCAGGAAAGAGAACCCTAACATCATTGCAGTTGATGCTGAGTAAATAAGGATAAATCCAGAAGTAGCCAATAAAGCACTGCTGATAAAAACCCGTCGGTGTCCATAAAAGGCAATGATTTTATCACCCATAAAGCGGCCCGATGTCATAGCAATAGCAAACAGGGTATAACCGATACCAGCCTGATGACTACTGATATTATGTACGCTGGTTAATAATATACCGCTCCAGTCCAGCATTGCGCCTTCCATGATATAGGCAACAAAACAGAGAAAGCCCAATAAAATCACGATCCCATGAGGCACAGCAAAGAATGGCGTATTACCAGCTTCAGCTTCGTTCAATAACCCACTCCATACCGGCAATAGCAGTAAAATAATCAGTAATACCGCCATTACCATCACCTGGAGAGGTGATATGCCCAGAGACAATAATGCGCTCACCGATCCTGCACCGGCGATCCCGCCCAAACTAAATAACGCGTGAAAGCCAGACATAATTGGCCGCTGAGCCATTTTCTCGACCATGACGGCGTGGATATTGACCACAACATCCATTGCCCCAATACCTGCACCAAAGACAAATAAAACGCAAGCTAATGTCAACGGTGTCGGTAATACACTTAACCCTGGCAACATCACTAACACGATCAAAGCACATAAAGTGAAAATTTTCCGGCAACCGAAGCGTGCAGCTAACATGCCCGCTATTGGCATCATGATGAAAGAACCAATGCCGAATGCCAACATTAGAAGCCCCATAGCGCCATTATCAAGTTGTAGCCGTTCTTTAGCTAAAGGAATGAGAGGAGCCCAACTTGCAAGACTAAAGCCAGCAATAAAAAAAGCGGCGCGCGTCGCCATAATGGGTTGTTTTACCAAAGAGATAATATTTTGATCAGACAACTCATGTTCCTTCTATATCAATAAAAAGCCCTCCGCTATGACTAACGGAGAGCATTAAGTTACACAAAATTAATTTTAGAAAATTGCGGAATATCGGTCAGCGTCCCGATAATACGAGTTGCCTGTTGATATTGTTCCGCAATCGATAAAGCATGAGGCCAGGCATACACATAGGGAATACCTGCCTGCGTTGCTGCTGTAATTCCCAAATCGGTATCTTCAATCACTAATGTCTGATGAACATCCATAGACTTCAATTTCAACATAGCAAGATAGGGATCAGGATAAGGTTTCGTCCTCGCAACATCGTCACCAGAGATTAAAGCAGGGTTTTCACTCAACTCCAGCAATCCAATATTCGCCAAACACACTTCCCGCGGCGCAGTAGAAACAAAGCCAAAAGGGATACGGTGCTGTTGTAAGGTCGCTATCAACCGGGCAATCCCTGGACGAAGGTAACTTTTAGACAGCTTATCTTTGTAAACCGAGACGATTTGCGCAGTGATCCCTTTCTGTTGCAGAGCTGGAACCCCGATGTAATCTAATGTTCCCTCCAAACTCAGGCCAATAAGTTGCTGTGGTTGTACATGCTGTGTGTAGTCAGGAGCCAAATCACAAAGAACATCAAAGTGCAGTTGTTCACTGTCAACAATGACCCCATCGATATCAAAAATCACATTAAATCTATCCATGTGAAACATTCCATTATTTTAGATCGGAAATACGGATAAGCACTTTACAGTTCGGAGTAAACAGTGGTTTTTGGCTTTTGCGAGCAATATCACAACCAACAGTGAGAAAAGCCTGCAAGTAATCATTAAAATCAAAAACCTGGCTGACCAGACGACCGGCTGGAATAACGCCATCACGGATCATGGTATAAGCACGCTCAAAACTGTTATTCAGAGAATCGATGGAACCAATCACGGAAAGGCTCTTATCAGCAATTTTCAAGATATCAAGATTGGCATGCTTATCTTTAAGCGCGACATTCAACAATTTTCCGCCAGGCGCCAAATGGTCAAAAATGTATTCGGTTAATTGCCCGGTCGTATCCACACAGAGATCGATAGGCGCTGATTTATCACCATATTGTTGCGTTAATGCCTCATCAAAATCAGTATATAGCTCACATTCTGGCGGCAGATTTTCTTTGGCAAATTGAACACGACTTTCGTTTTTCTCGACCATGAAAGCCTTAACGCCTCTGGCATGCAAAGCCCAAATATAGAGCATCCCCATTGGGCCTGCGCCAGCTACCGCCGCACGAATATTAGTATGGGTGATGCCCAGTTTATCGACCCCGGTCAGCGTGCAACTGAGTGGCTCAGTCAGTGATGCCTCTTCCATACTGACATGATCATCCAGTTTTATCAGTGAACTCTCTTTAGCCAGATATTGCTCAGCAAATGCCCCGTCATAGGAAACTCCCGCTTCGGTTCCCAATTTTTTCTCGCAATGATTTGGATTTCCTATCTGGCACATCCGGCAATGCCCACAAGAATAAGTTGGGTTGATGACAACACGGTCACCTACATTAAAGCGAGTGACACTCTTTCCTACTTGAGCAACAACACCCGTTGTTTCATGGCCCAGAGTAGTTCCCGGAATAGCAACAGGATAAGAACCGGTGATAATCCCAACATCCGTACCACAAACGCCACACACCGCAATATCAACGACAACATCATCAGGCTCCACACAGCGTAACGGTTCAACATCCTGGATTTGAACATCCCACACCCGATTAAATTTAAGTGCTTTCATTACGCTACCTCCTTGTTATCCAGCATATTTAACGTCATATCAGCAAAAGTCAGATCAAGCTTATACAGAATTTCGTTTAAATGTTCCTGAGTACAAATTAACGGTGGACGAACTTTAAGTGCACGACCTTTACCATAACGAGAACCCCGGATGATCAAGTGATGAGAATTCGCTATTGCAATCGCTTGTGCCGCAAACTCTGGTGATGGCGTATCAAAGCCAAACATATAACCGACGCCTCTAACACCAGTAATTTCTGGGTATTTATGCTGTAATGCTAATAAGCCATCACGTAAATAAGCTTCATTATGCTGCACATTCTCCAGAACCTGTTCGTCTTCGATAATATCGATAATTTCATTAAGCGCCGTTAATGAAAGAGGGTTAGCGCCTGATGTACTGGAATGTTCGAATGACTCTAATACATCTAATGAACTCCGCATCAGCACACCACCGGTAGGAATACCTATGCCACCAGCGCCCTTAGCGAAAACAATAATATCGGGTTCTAATTCTTTAGCGTAACCGGTTGAGGCGAAAAATGTCCCGGTACGACCAAATCCGGTCTGTACTTCATCTGCGATAATAATAATGTCATGTTTATGGCAGATATCTCTGATCTTACGGTAAAAATCGACAGGGAAAACGTTATTTCCGCCATTTCCTTGAATAGGTTCAATGATAAGACAGGCAATATTGTCATTTGAACCTAATTGAATAAATTGTTCTAAGTCAAAATATTGATTGGGTTCTGTATTCGATTCAAGTTCTGACATGACACTAGCAGGGGTTGGAATTTTTAAAGAACCATCAATGCTGACATGGAAGTCTTTAATTCTAAAAGCATTACCCGAAATTTGCGCTGTGGCTAAAGACTGACCATGATGAGCCAGAAAGAAAGAGATAACTCCTGAACGTCCTGTTGCTTTTTGCGCGATACGAATTGCACATTCAACCGCCCCAGAACCGGAAACATCACGTAACCATATTCTATCAATGCCCTCAGGGGTATGTTTAACTAATTTACCCAAAATATATTGTGATATTTCATGGGTATAAGCTGAACTTAAATGTGTACATCTGTCGATCTGCTGTTTTAATTTTTCTGTTATTCTGCGATTAGTGTACCCAAGTGGAAGGTTAAATGTCCCCGAAGCTGCATCGATATACTTTTTACCATCAATTTCCAAATAAGGACCGTTTCCAACAAAGCGAGAAAGCATATCTTCAAACCGTTTTTCATTTTCCATCATTCTAATTACCTTAATTAACTATTCATAACCAAAACAAATAAAACCAGCCTTTAATATATAAGGCAATATTTACTAAAAATTAGTTTATATCAACAAAAAGTCTGCAAAAAACCAAAATACATTTAAAAAATTAAAGTATTTTGTATAAAATATATTATTATTTTGAATGATTGGTTAATGGCATGCAGAACTGCTGATTTATAGGATTAATGATAATAAATTCTGTTCAAATCCTACAAAAACTGTACCAAAATTTTCCATCTCACGGCTTTTCCGCAGATGATAAGAGCACTTACCTAATGCGTAGCTATTTTCTGACAGATGATGAAATGTGATAAAAGATTCTCGATCATTTCTGATTTGTCAGAAAAAATGTGCGTTTTTCATACTAAGAATAGCCAAACTTCCGACTAACATTAAAATGACGAGTGAAAAATAAGCTGATGCTACAGCGCGATGTCATTTTTTTGTATTTAAGATTTGAATATTTAAAATACCCACACAAGCTGGTTGGTTTACACCGGTGAATAGCTCGTATAAAGTTCAGACTTTAAAAAAAGTAAAGGGTTCAGTCTGTGCGTGATCCTTGAACATCCCTATCGCTAGCTTGAAATGACTCGCTAGTAGGATCTCTGGTGTATCCAAGCTCTTTGGTAACGCTAAAGAATGAATTCCACTGAGCCTATTCACCAATAAAACCACCACCATTATTGAAATATTAAAAGAACACACATGCAAAATTATATTCTTCTACTACTTAGCTTGGCACTTTTTGGACCTTTGGGTATCGATGTATTCTTGCCTACGGTTCCTGCCATTGCCGAGGATTTTAAAGTTAACAATGAAGTTATTCAGTCAACGATTTCTTTGTTTTTATTAATTATGGGGCTAGGTCAGTTAATCGCTGGGCCACTGGTAGATAAATTCGGCCGTCGGCCAGTAGCCCTAACGGGTATCACCTTATATATCATCGGTTCGGTGATCGCAGCGCTTTCTACTTTTCCCGAAATTTTTATTGCAGCGCGAATTATTCAAGGATGTGCTGTCTGCTGTACCAGTGTCGTCTGCATTAGTGGTGTGCGTGATCGCCTAAACGGTGATGAGGCGGCCAAAGCCTATGGATTTATTAACGGTACGCTAAATATTGTTCCTGCTCTCGCGCCATTACTTGGCGGTATTCTGGCCGAAATGTTCAACTGGAGAGCGCCATTCTGGTTTTTGACTTGCTACTCGGTTATTGCACTACTTATCATTGCCAACTGGCTACCAGAGACGCGCCCCGCTAACACTAAACCAGTTCGCGGGTTACCACTAAAGCAATATTTTCAAATTCTTAGCAATGCCCAGTTTATACATTTTGCCCTAGTTAACGCTGGCATTATGGGAATAGTGGTTACCTATGTGTCATTTGCGCCAACCGTGCTAATGACTGAGGGCCATATTTCACCGCTAGCATTTTCATTGATTTTTGGTGGCAACGGACTCTGGACGATGATCGCTTTCCTAACCGCCAATAAAATTATCCATCGACTTGGCCGCCCTTGCTGCCTGCTGTTAGGGACAATTCTAATGGCACTGGCTAGCCTATCTCTGTTTTCTGGCATGCATCTGCCAACTGTCGCCAGCCAGCACTGGCTAAGCTATATGTTGCCGGTTTCTTTCGCCTGCACAGGTATGGCATTTGTTATGGGACCGGCGACCAGTTATGCACTAGAGCCTTATTCTGACGAAGCCGGTGTCGCTTCTGCACTGATAGGATTCGTCCAGATGGCTGTCGGCTCCACCCTCTCGCTCATTGCTATGGCGCTGCCATTTTCGCTCAAACAGTCACTCGTGTTAGTCATGCTACTCGGTACCACCCTAATCCTGTCGGCACACATACTCAGCCGTAACCTGAAAGGACGGGTAGTTTCGCTAGAATCCTAAAATATCAATCACACACCTAACCCCATCATCTGCATCAGTTGTTGTGCTTGCTGAATCGCCTCCTGGCGATTCGCAATCCCTAGCTTCTGATACAGATTCCGTATATGTGTCTTAATAGTTGTCGTCGCTACATCCAATTCTGCGGCAATTTGATCATTACTGTAGCCTGAGTAAATTAATCCCAACACCTGCCACTCACGCTGTGTAAGCGGACTATTGCGAATAAGCTCAGGAACATCAGGATGTGTTAGCAACTGTGTGACAAAACTTTCATCAAAATGAGCGAATTTATGGCGATGCTGACGGTTGATATCCCGCAAAATGCGCTGCGCCCGATGTAACTCTAGTTCAGACAAGGTATTGAGCTGAATAAGCTGACGTAATTGTTGGGCCATCAACTCACCTTCAATGACAAAATGGCTAATAAATCCAGTACGGTTAGCCAGAGCCAATGCCTCAATGAGTGCATTCTGCGCTTCGCTTTTGCGTCCGATATGCCAGTAAAGCAAGTTATACAACAGTAAATTACGATTCAGATCGCTGATTAACTGCAATTCTCTCGCATGTTGATTCAGTGTATCCAAAATGGACTCAGCCTCATCATACAAACCAAGCAGAATCTGAGCACGAGCAATATTGCGCCACTGCCCCTGATTAAAATGATTACTGACACTTTCTGGTCGCTCAGTCTGTGCCAACCACCGAATAGCGGCATTTTTGTCGTCCATATTCTGCCAAATGATGACTCGCAGTTTGTCAGTATTCGTACGCCAATCTCGATGATACTGCCCATTATTTAGCAGGTTTTCACAACGCGCCAGATAACGGCGGGCATTATCAATATCTCCTCTGGTCAAAGAGCATTTAGCCAACTGGGTTAGACACTGCAACTGCTGTTGAGGTTGGAAGTTAGACAACACTTCCAGCCCACGACGCGCTACATCTTCGGCTTCATCAAGACGAGACCAACACCACAAAAGCTGTGAACGGATACGCAACAAAAATTCATGCATTGGCAACTGCTCCAAATGCTGTTCACGGATCAATTCAAATGCCTTGTTCTGCGTTTCATAAGCCGTCTGCAAATATCCCTGAGCTAATAAAATCTCACTTTGCTGCAACAGCGCCCACAACGCATAGTGATGAACATGGAAACGACGCGCAAGCTGCTCGGTTTGTTGCATCCGCGCTAATGCATCAGCCAACTCACCTCTACAATGTAATACTTCACCTTCCACGGAAGTTGCAACAATACGACTGTATTCATTCTGAGGAAGCAGTGCGGCCAAAGCCTGTTTCGCCAACTTATCGGCCATCTCCGGCTTGCCGCTGTTCATAGCCACCTGAGCCCGTAGCGCATCGAATTCAGCTAGCAGATCCGGCTCTATAGCAATTTGTTTCTGTTGCAGTGCCTGTTCCGCTTGGTTTAACAGTGTATTGACTTCTGAATAACGATGTTGGCTTTGGGCTAGCCAAGCCTGGAGCAGCACCAGACGCGGACTCTCCAATAGCTGCTCATAAGGCAGCGCATTCATACACTCTTCCAACAGAGATAACTCACTGTGGTTAAACAGCGACCAAGCATGCTGCAACAAAATATCGCGTAGCATGGCAGTATCACCCGCCGCCAAGGCATGATGAATCGCCTCGCCCGGATACCCCTGCGCCAACCAACCTTCTGCGGCCGCCCGATGCAACTCCGGCAATTGCAACGCCATTTCCCATTGACAGCGTTGACGTAGAAATGAAGCAAAAAGCGGATGAAAGCGAAACCATTCGCCAGAGTCATCCATACGCTGGATAAACAGCCCCTGACGTTCAGTTTCTTCAAGACGCTGCTGACCATTCTCTTCACCGGTTAGACGAACAATCAAACCGTCATTCATGGAACGTAAGATAGAACTGCGCAACAAAAATTCACGCGTTGAACTATCCACCTGATTGAGTACCTCATCCACCAGATAATCGGAAAGATGGCCGGCGTTAATGCCCGACAAGCGTTTAGCCGACAGTTCAGCGGCATCACACGACTGCCGTGCTGAAAGCGCGATAAGCTGAAGCGCCGTTGCCCAACCCGCGACTTCATTGCATAAGCGCTTACAATCGTCGGCGTCAAGGGATGTGGTTAACCGCTTATCAAAAAATTGCTGCGTTTCTTGATAATCAAAAGCCAGTTGCTGACTGTCAATTTCCAGCAATTGCTCACGCACACGCAGATTAGCTACCCCAAGAGAAGGCAAATTACGCGATAAGATGGTTAACGTCAGATTCTCAGGCTGGTGACGCAGGAAAAACCGCATAGCCTCATGAATAATATTATTTACAATCAGATGGTAATCATCAATCACCAGGAAAATGGGCCGCCGCCACTCACTAAGTTCAATAAATAATTGAGCGAAAAGCGCGGGTAAATTGGCATATTGATGTTTTTGGGCCAACACTTCACTTTTAACACAGTGTCCCTGCGTAGCCTGTTGCAACGCCGCGATAAGATAGCTGGCAAAACGTTCCGGCTGATTATCGCTCTCATCCAAAGAATACCATCCCAAATTATCCTGCCCGGCAGCCCACTGAGAGACCAGTGTGGTTTTACCGTAACCAGCGGGGCTAGTTATTAGCACAAGACGATAGTTAGACGACTCATTCATTCTGATTAACAAACGCTTACGCAAGACCGTATTATTCAGACGAACGGGACGACTCAGTTTTGATGGGATAAGCATTAATTTCCGTAATTTCCGTGCCCAATAAGAAGTAATAAGTGAAACCTGCGCCGGAACCATGAGTGATATTAGTTATACCCGTCATCTTTCAAGTTGCCTCTTTGTTGGCTGCACTCGCTCACCCCGGTCACATAGTTTGCTATGCTCCCGGGGATTCACTCCCTTGCCGTCGCGATGCATCTTGAAATCCATAGGGTATAGATGATTTATTTCACGGTCCGTAATGACGCCATTAATCGGCCCAACCAAATTTAGTGAAATAGATTGCTTTTGCAAATATGTTTACGACCCCTATAGTATTAAGTTGCGCACCCTATCACATTCTTGAACAACAAATTCCATTTTCTACATACAAGTTGTGGAAGCAATTAGCAGATTACCTTATCGATCCACTGGAAAAAAATGAACTCAATTAGGTGCAAAAATGATGCGAAAGAGGGTTACTGGCTACGCCCTTCTACTCCTCCCTGACTAATACCTCTCTAGGATGATGCTTTAGATCCTGAGAGCATTCAGCATAGTGCTTAAACTTTCCTTTTCAGCTACAGGATGAAGACTCCATGCAACAGTCCAGATTAGATAAAGCCCAGTTTCAGGCTGCGCTGACACGTCAATGGCAGCGCTTTGGCCTCGGTTCGGCACAGGAAATGTCCCAGCATCAGTGGTGGCAAGCCGTTAGTGCGGCCCTGTCAGAGCTGTTGCCCACATGCCCTGTCATCAATCATTCCGACCAACAACGCCATGTGAACTACATCTCTATGGAGTTTCTGATTGGCCGTTTAACCGCAAACAATCTGCTTAACCTTGGTTGGTATGAAGACGTTCAGGCTTACCTGGCAGAAGAAAATATCATTCTGAGTGATCTTCTGGAACAAGAAACTGACCCCGCTTTAGGTAACGGTGGATTGGGACGGCTTGCCGCCTGTTTTCTTGACTCTATGGCAACCGTCGGTCAGCCGGCAATTGGCTATGGTCTGAATTATCAATACGGCCTGTTCCGCCAATCCTTTGAACAAGGGCAACAAATTGAAGAACCAGACAATTGGGGACGAGAATCTTATCCCTGGTTCCACCACAACACTCAGTTAGATGTTGAGGTGAATTTTGGTGGCGAAGTCGTCATAACCGATGATGGACGCGAAACTTGGGCACCTGAATTTACCTTGGTTGGAGAAGCTTGGGATCTACCGGTCATTGGTTATCGCAATGGTGTTACTCAACCATTACGCCTGTGGCAAGCAACCCATGCTACGCCATTTGATCTCGACAAATTCAACGCCGGGCAGTTTCTGGCAGCAGAACAGCAAGGTGTTGAAGCCGCTAAACTGACAAAAGTTCTCTATCCGAATGATAATCATCAGGAAGGCAAACGCCTGCGTCTGATGCAACAATATTTCCAGTGTGCCTGCTCCGTCGCAGATATTTTGCGTCGCCATCAGCTAGCGGGCCGCAAAATGGAAAATCTGCCTAAGTATGAAGTTATCCAACTTAACGATACCCATCCAACAATTGCCATCCCTGAAATGATGCGCATTCTGCTGGATAAACACCAGATGAGTTGGGAAACGGCTTGGGAGATAACCAGCCATACTTTCGCCTATACCAACCATACCCTGATGCCAGAAGGTTTGGAATGTTGGGACGAGGATCTAGTCAGCCACCTGCTACCACGCCATTACAGCATCATTAAAGAAATTAACTACCGGTTTAAAAAGTTGGTGGACAAAACTTGGCCCGGCGAGCAAGCCGTATGGGAAAAATTGGCTGTACATTATAACCATCAGATACGCATGGCGAATCTTTGTGTCGTCGCGGGCTTTGCCGTAAACGGGGTAGCAGCGCTGCACTCACAGCTCATCGTTAAGGATCTTTTCCCTGAATACCATCAACTATGGCCGAATAAGTTTCTCAACGTGACAAATGGCGTGACCCCGCGTCGTTGGCTCAAACAGTGTAACCCGGCACTGTCAGGATTGCTTGACCGTACACTTAATCGCGAATGGATTAACGATCTTGATGCCCTTAAAACACTTGAACCCTATGCAGATGACGCCGCTTTCCGCGAAGAGTACCGAGCTATCAAACAAGGCAACAAGATCCTGCTATCCAATTATGTCAATAAAGTGATGGGGCTTAAGCTAGATCCAAACGCCATTTTTGATGTGCAAATTAAACGTTTGCATGAATATAAACGCCAACATCTGAACCTGTTGCATATCCTATCGCTCTATAAACAAATTCAGGAAAACCCGGAACTGGATATCGTGCCACGTGTATTCCTGTTTGGCGCAAAAGCCGCGCCCGGCTACTATTTGGCAAAAAACATTATCTCTGCCATCAATCAGGCAGCGGAGAAAATTAATAACGATCCAATCGTCCGTGATCGCATTAAGATCGCTTTTATCCCCGATTACAAAGTTTCTGTCGCGGAGCTAATGATACCGGCTGCTGATGTTTCAGAACAAATCTCCACAGCCGGCAAAGAAGCTTCCGGTACCGGCAACATGAAACTGGCACTGAATGGCGCACTGACCATCGGAACATTAGATGGGGCGAACGTTGAAATTGCCGAACAGGTAGGAGATGACCATATCTTCATCTTCGGGCATACCGTAGAAGAAGTGAAAGCCTTAAAAGCTGCTGGTTATGACCCACTGAAATTACTCAAGGAAGATCAGCATCTGGACAACATACTCAAGGCACTGGCTAGCGGCGAGTTCAGTTATAGCGATAAGCGAGCATTCGATATGCTGCTACATAGTCTGATTGAAGGTGGCGATCCTTATCTGGCGCTAGCTGATTTTGCCTCCTATTGTGATGCGCATAAACGGATTGATTCCTTGTACCGCGATACTCAACATTGGACACGTAGTGCCATTCTAAATACCGCCCGGATGGGCATGTTCAGCTCTGACCGGACAATCCATGATTATCAACAACGCATCTGGCAAGCAGAGAGATAAGGAAAAATCATGGAGGAGAAAAGCCTCGATCATTTAGCGACCGAGGCTGGCATTGTCGCCAGCTATATTAATGCTTATGGCAAACCACAAGCGATTCTAACGGAAACCCGACACTACTTGTTGGATGCGATAAGTGAAAACAAACCGGCCAACGCGTCGGTTTCACCCTTACCGACAGTAAAAGTTTTTACTCAAGGCGAGCACTTCACTATCACCCTGAAAGATGAAGAGCACTACCAATGGCAGATACAGACAGAACAAGGAGAGGAATTTCAGGGGCATTGCTGCCATAAACTGGTGCTACCTGATACGCTTGCTCTGGGCTACCATCACCTCACTTTGACACAAGGAAACCAATGCTGGTCCATGCAGATTATCGTGGCGCCCAAACGCTGCTATGAACCAGATGCCCTGCAAAGGAGGGAAAAACTTTGGGGTGCCTGTGTGCAACTCTATACTCTGCGTTCAGAAAACAACTGGGGAATCGGCGATTTTGGCGACCTGAAACACATGCTGAAAGAGGTAGCAGCACGCGGAGGCGCCTTCATCGGATTGAATCCATTGCATGCACTGCATCCAGCCATGCCAGAAAGCGCCAGCCCCTATAGCCCCTCTTCACGCAACTGGCTTAATGTGATTTACATTGACGTTAATCAGATTGAAGATTTCAAACTCAGTGAAGAGGCACAGCGTTGGTGGCAAGCACCAGAGACTCAACGCACGTTACAGTATTCCCGCAGCACTAAATGGGTGGATTACACCACAGTGATGGCGTTGAAAATAGCAGCACTACGTCTGGCACATCAACAATTCAGTACGCGCCCAGAACATGATTCCCAACAAACCGCTTTCCGCCGATTTGTCATTCAGGGTGGTGAATGTCTCTACTATCAAGCCGCCTATGACGCTCTGCACTGCCAGTTATACGCTAAAGATAGCTCCTGTTGGGGCTGGCCGGTATGGCCGGAAAAGTACCGCGATCCGCACGGTGAAGCCGTACAAACATTTTGCCAATCTCACCCGCAGGAAGTGGAATTTTTCCTCTGGCTACAATGGCTGGCTGATACGCAACTTGCAGACTGCTTTACCCAAAGCCAAACAAGTGGCATGCCGATTGGGCTTTACCGTGATTTGGCCGTTGGCGTAGCCGAAGGCGGATCGGAAACCTGGTGCAACCGGGTTGTCTATTGCACTAAAGCATCAGTGGGAGCACCACCAGATGCTCTTGGACCATTGGGTCAAAACTGGGGCTTACCACCAATGAATCCTCATGTTTTGCAAGCCCAGGCTTACCAACCGTTCATTCAGCTGCTGCGCACTAATATGACCTATTGCGGTGCGCTACGCATTGACCACGTGATGTCGATGCTTAGACTTTGGTGGATTCCCTACGGTGAAACAGCCGACAAAGGAGCATATGTACACTACCCAGTTGATGATCTGATGGCAATTCTGGCACTAGAGAGTCAACGCCATCGCTGTCTGGTTATTGGTGAAGATTTGGGGATTGTACCGGAAGAGATTGTAGGCAAACTGCGCGACAGCGGTGTCTATTCTTATAAAGTGCTCTACTTTGAGCGTCATGGCAATGGAGAATACCGCGCACCTGAGGATTACCCGATACAAGCAATGGCAACCATCACCACCCATGATTTACCGACCTTACGTGGATTTTGGCAAAGCAACGATTTGACACTTGGGGAATCACTCAAACTATACCCTGATAAAGACCTGCTTCAAGGGTTACATACTGACCGTCAAGCTAGCAAACAAGGGTTATTAGAAGGCTTACATCGCTACGGCTGTATCCCGGAACATATCGGTCACATGGCAAAAGAGATAGACATGTCACCGATAATAAACCAAGGACTACATCGTTATATTGCCCACAGCGCCTGCGCACTACTGGGCCTGCAACCCGAAGATTGGCTGGATATGGATAAACCGGTTAATATTCCAGGTACGGTAATGGAATATCCTAACTGGCGACGTAAATTGAATACCTCTCTGGAAACCCTGTTTGGTGATGATCATGTCAACCAATTGCTGAAAGATGTAGATAAATGTCGTAAAAAAGCGGGAATGGACAGAGGCTAAATGCCGTAATGCCTATTTCCCCTCCGAAGGCATTATCCTGTCCAGTTTAAAGGATGGTTTTAATCCATAAACCATCCTTCATATTGCTGAGTTTTCACCAATGGTAAATACAGGTATTAAGAAAAGCCGTTTTTTGTCTGTCAGTATGGTTTTAAAAGCTAGAAAAGAGGCTAGGCATACCACGAAAAAACAGGTAAAAACTTTAATCATCAAAAGTAAAAAGCAGTGATTAAGGATTTTTTTAAAACGGGTAAAAAATCCGATACCATACTGACATTAGAGGAGAAATCATCAGAAAAAATAGGTTTTAAATTAATTAAATAAGGTGACAAAATGATAGTGTTAACCCAATAACAAGAATATATCATATCAAAACATTTAACAGTATTAACCGCATTAAACCCATTTTCTTAAACAAAAGATTTTACCTGACTGCAACAAGTTTACAAAAAATCAGAGGTTATAATTGTAGAAAACCGAGAGGCATTTAAATTAACCCCAAAAAGCAAAAATGTTTAGCCGCATTAAAAATGATTAAAGAAATTAGCGTTAATCCTAATACCGCTAGCTGATCTGCTACCCTCACTGGTTTTAAACCTAAAAAATCAAATACAGAAAAGGGAGAAACGAGAAAACCTAAATATCAGTTTAATGATTTAATGAAAATAAGGATATTAAATACGGTTAAGAAAATGTAAAAGCCATTAGGTTTACCACAATTAAGCAATAAAAATCATTCGTTATAGCAGGTTTACAATTAAAAATAAGCAACCCATCAGAATGAAAACCACTGTACAAGCTTATCATGTTTTTAGATTATTATTTTTTTACTGATATTTCCCTTTTACCGGTGATTAATCAGCTAAGGATTAAAAAATAGGTACCCCATTGATGCCAGCTTTTTAAACGGTATAGCGTGACTAAAAACAACCTATTCCCTGCTATACCCTATGGATTTCAAGATGCATCGCGACGGCAAGGGAGTAAACCGGTCACATAGTTAACTATGTGACCGGGGTGAACGAGTGTAACCAACAAAGAAGCAACTTGAAAGATAACGGGTATATCACCGCTAGTTTTCACCAATGATAAATACAGGTATTAAGAAAAGCCGTTTTTTGTCTGTCAGTATGGTTTTAAAAGCTGGAAAAGAGGCCAGGCATACCACGAAAAAACAGGTAAAAACTTTAATCATCAAAAGTAAAAAGCAGTGATTAAGGATTTTTTTAAAACGGGTAAAAAATCCGATACCATACTGACATTAGAGGAGAAATCATCAGAAAAAATAGGTTTTAAATTAATTAAATAAGGTGACAAAATGATAGTGTTAACCCAATAACAAGAATATATCATATCAAAACATTTAACAGTATTAACCGCATTAAACCCATTTTATTAAACAAAAGATTTTACCTGACTGCAACAAGTTTACAAAAAATCAGAGGTTATAATTGTAGAAAACCGAGAGGTATTTAAATTAACCCCAAAAAGCAAAAATGTTTAGCCGCATTAAAAATGATTAAAGAAATTAGCGTTAATCCTAATACCGCTAGCTGATCTGCTACCCTCACTGGTTTTAAACCTAAAAAATCAAATACAGAAAAGGGAGAAACGAGAAAACCTAAATATCAGTTTAATGATTTAATGAAAATAAGGATATTAAATACGGTTAAGAAAATGTAAAAGCCATTAGGTTTACCACAATTAAGCAATAAAGACCATTCGTTATAGCAGGTTTACAATTAAAAATAGGCAACCCATCAGAATGAAAACCACTGTACAAGCTTATCATGTTTTTACATTATTCTTTTTTTACTGACATTTCCCTTTTACCGGTGATTAATCAGCTAAGGATTAAAAAATAGGTACCCCATTGATGCCAACTTTTTAAACGGTATAGCGTGACTAAAAACAACCTATTCCCTGCTATACCCTATGGATTTCAAGATGCATCGCGGCGGCAAGGGAGCGAATCCCCGGGAGCATAGCGAACTATGTAACCGGGGTGAGTGAATGCCGCCAACAAAGAGGCAACTTGAAAGATAACGGGTATAGAATCTTCCGCAATAACGCCGATCTTTTTACAGGCGGGACAAAACACCGGGTCACCTTTACAGACAACCGATAGTTGTTGGTTTACCAAACCGGAACCATTTAAAACATCGCCTCCGGTCGTTGTGGTATCACCTTTCAGGATAATTTTTTTTCCTTCCACTACACTTCGCATCATTTACTCCGTTATATTTTCCGTTTCTCGTATTAAATGCCATACGGTTGTGCCCGTCTCTGCACCTTCAACATCAAAAGCCATCGTCCCCTGAGCAAAGAAGTACTGCTTATCAGGCAAGCTATCGGTTTGCCAGATCCCGCTGACCAGAGCAGGATGGTCACCTCTCATAGGGGTCACATTCAGCGGTCCTCGGTCATAACGGGCATACCAGGCCAGGGTGGAAGTTGAATTAAAATGACCTTCACCATAGAAGTGCAATGAATGGCCTTCACGAGGTATCACCCGTATCGGACGTATCAATTGGTTAATAGCAAAATAACTCTCCGGGACACTGCCCGGTAGCGGCGTTAAATCCGGGTATTGACCAGCGCGGATCATCAGACCATTGGAATAAGGCGTAATCAACACATCCGGGTAGCGGTGGCGGGCCAGCATATGACGTATCCATAATTCCCCCCCCAACCGTTCTACAAAGCGTTTGGACAGTAAGGTGATCCAGTTAATGCCACGGATGGAATTTCCATACTGTAATTTAGCTGTGTGCACTGCGGAGTTCACTTGCAGGGAAGGGTAACGTTGCGCCAGTTGGTACTCTAAGGGAAAGTAGTCATAGAAGTCATTGGGTAATACCAGACAGTAGCCACAGTCACCACTGTCCGGTTCGAGTTGTTCACACAGAAAGTCCAGCCAGGCCATAAATCGGGTCATGCCCTCTTGTTCTTTCAGATAATTCCAAGGAAGTGTCAGGCTTAGGTAAGAAATGCCGTTATCACCGCTTATTTCCCGGGAATCCAGGTAACGCATCAGATAATGAGGTGCCTCATCTTCATTTTTGGCATCACTGACGACCCAACCACAAAACTGGTTTTTTTTCTGATTAAGAATACCCTCTTCCACTTTGGCAATATTTTCCGGGGAATATTTTTTTAACCCTTTCAATTCATGACGGTGAAAACGCAGGTGAGTACCGAACTCTTCGCGAAAACGACGATAACAGGCCAGAATGCGTTGCTTTTTCTCTGGGGTGTAGCCCCGTTTAAAAAACAGGGTAATTGAGAGACCCAGACGGGAAACAGTTAGCCCATCGGCATTGAGAAAAAGAAAAGAGGTCAGTTGTGATCTCAGTTGGGCAAAGTAATCTGAAGTTTCCATCATTTTCTCCATTAATTATGAGACAGTGACAAATGTCACACTTGCCAATATTGCCAGGACGGCAGCTAACGCAGCGGCGCTGGCCGCTGCGGCAACAGCTAAAATTTCCACCAGTGCAATCAGTGCAGCAGCAACGGCAACGGTGACCAGGACAACAACGGCAACTTCGGCAATAATCACAACTACTTCCAGCATGCCTTCCCCCACCTCTTTTAATATTTGCATCCAGCTAATGTTTTTTAGCTCTTCCAGGGTGATATCTGAGCCCTGTTGCACAGTCTGCCATCGGGCTTTTATCTCATTCTCCGTCCAGGTCACGATTTTCCCCGTTTGTTCATTAACCCAGGAAAACGCGTAGCTGACTTGATGAGTGACCGGATCAATAATCTCTTCACACACCCACTTGCCGGCTTGATTGAACCATGCTCCAAACTGAGCAAGGAGTTCGCGGGTACTGTCACGGACATAATTCAATCCGTTTTCGGTCAGACCCGCCACCTCCTGCCCAAGGACAACCCAGTCTTCATAGCTCGGTAAAAACGACCAACGGGAAGTACTGAGAAGCGGTGGATTTTCTGTCAGGGGTTGTGGAATGGTTCCCGGCACACCCTCTGCGGGAGGAGCGGGTAAAGCTTTATCATCAGGCGGTGAACCGGGCGGCAGCGGTGCCAGTGGTATGGGATTTTTATAGTGTTGAGAACCGGGTTGATAATGTTTTCGCCACGCTTCATCGTACTGTTTTTGCTCCTCAGAGCGATTATCGTCAACACGCATCACCCCAAAGCGATCTTCGGTCGCAATCTGGATATAATCAGTTTGTTGTCCCTGAGTTAGATCATCCCCCGGAA
Source organism: Photorhabdus sp. S10-54 (assembly GCF_963878145.1). Lineage (NCBI taxonomy): Bacteria > Pseudomonadati > Pseudomonadota > Gammaproteobacteria > Enterobacterales > Morganellaceae > Photorhabdus > Photorhabdus sp. S10-54. The sequence continues at coordinate 35,086 of NZ_CAWNXG010000046.1, forward strand.
ATTTCACCTCAATCAACATTTTCAAATTATCAGGGTGCACAGAACCATCGAAGTAGGTGGCATTTCTGCCCGGCCAACGGAGAGTCTCATCTTTAACCAAAATAATATCGGGGCGCCGAATACCAACAACACCAAATTTCTCCGTATCGTCGGCAGAAGGCCGGGCAAATGGATTACTGGATTGCGGTAAATTATCACCATAACGCTGCTTAGAGATTTGACTGGTTGCCAGCATGGGTAAAGGCACTGCCTCTTCTCTGATAGCAAACACCACTTCTGCTTTATAAGGCCATAAAAAGTCATGTTTGAGTTCCTCAACCTTAATCAACCCACTCATAATGACTTGATTAAGAAAGCGAATAGCGCCCAGCTTGGTGACAATCATTGCCGGCAGGCGCAGAGCATACTCAGCTTTTTCCGCCAGATAGCAGGGGTCTTCATCGGCGGGAAAAACCCCTATTTCCATCGTACAGTTAACTGAGGTCACGGCCGGGCACATTTTACCGCTGTTGGATATTGTCATACTTATTTCTCCGTAAATTCCATCACATACTCTATCTGCGTGTTACCGCTGGCACGGTATAAGGTTTGCTTCGGTTTCGGTGGGACTTCTGGTGAACTCAGTTGCAGATTTTCTTCCGCCTCACTCTGTACCGTCACGGTTCTGCCCAGCGCATCGGTTTTACCGGAAAGGGTCTGACCGCCAGCGGTGGTAATGGTATAGGGGGTATTCACCAGTGGTTTACCGCTCCGTTCACTGAGCAGGGTATAGCGGGCGGAGTAGTCAAACAGCGCACCGGCGGATTTCTTGCCGGCGATATGGTCGGTCATAGTGATGCTGACGCCTTCGATACGGATATTGCCCATCGGGTCAATGACTATCTGCCCGCCTGCGTTCCCAATGGTGATTTGCCCGCTTTCAGAGTGCACCGTGATATGTTTACCCACGGTGATTTGCTGGTTATCGCTGATGTTCAGTTGATGGCTTTTACCAATGGAAACGGCTTGCTGACCTTTAACGGTCACCGTCTGATTTTGACCGACTTCAAGCGTCTGAAAGCCCTGCACGGCTTCATCATCATCGTTTTTAATTATCGCCGTGCGGTTATGCGCCACTTCTGTTTTCTGGTCATTACCTGTCTGCGTG
>NZ_CAWNXG010000047.1:0-34047 GCF_963878145.1 Photorhabdus sp. S10-54
AATCTGGTATCTTTCTGTTTCGGTCAGTTGTGTATAGGCCATAGTGCATTTTCCTTTGGCGAGAAAGATGCCTACTATAGCAACTGACCGCCCTTCTGAAAAATTGCACTTATTAGTCGAATCTGCCTTAAATGATTTAATAATTTCAAAAAACACTAACAAAAAGGATTTTTAATATGATTAACGTTGCTATTGTAGGTGTTGGAAATTGCTGTTCGTCTCTTTATCAAGGGATTTATTTTCACTCAGATAGCGATCCAATAATTAATAATCTAGGTATTTCAATCAAAGATATTAATGTGAAAGCTGCATATGATGTTGATTGTAGGAAAGTTGGCTTACCAATATCAAAAGCAATTTTTGCAAAACCCAACTGTGCAAGGGTATTCTGTACCGATTTGCCAGAAGGTCCGATCGTCGAGAAAATTGAAGTTTTTGATGGTGTATCTCCGTATATGAGCAATCAACCTGAAGATCGCGGGTTTCGGGTTTCGAGTGATCAAAAACCAATTGACTTGGTTTCTGGCCTTAAAGAAAACGAAATAGATATATTGATAAACTATTTACCTGTTGGCCCTCAGAAGGCTACCGAATATCTTGCTGAATGTTGTCTGGAATCTGGTGTTTCGTTGCTTAATTGTATTCCAGTTTTCATAGCGTCTGATCCGGAGTGGGACAAGAAGTTCTACGATAAAGGCATCCCTATCATAGGTGATGATATGAAGAGTCATTTAGGTGCGTCAATATTGTCACAAGTATACCAGGAATTAGCACACTCAAGAAATCTAACTGTTGACTATCATCAGCAAATTAATATTGGTGGAAATACTGACTTTAATAATATGATGGTTCAAGAGAGATTAACATCCAAAAAAATCTCGAAAGAGAACGTTATTAGAAGTCAAAATGAAATTGCCGGAGTGTATGTTCACGAGGATTCTATTTTTGCCGGACCATCGACTTATATACCTTATTTGAAGGATAATAAGGTTGCGCATATACGCTTGGAGCTTACCGGGTTTGGAGGAAGCAAAGTCGAAATTGACACTAAATTATCGGTGCAAGATTCTGAGAACTCAGCTGGCGTTGTGATTGACGCTATACGTTATTTGAAGATTGCTAGAGACATGGGATTAAAAGGTGCCTTAAAAGGTCCTTCAGCATGGACTCAGAAAACACCCCCTGTGCAGTTAAAAATCGAAGAAGCAATTTCTGAATGTCAAAAGCTGGTTGCCTTTGAAGTACCAAAATACATGTTTTAAGTTTGAGGGGAACTATGAACAAGCCAATTTATGTTTTAGGTTCTGGGTTATCACATGACGGATCAGCGTGCTTAATGAAGAATGGTAAGATTATCGTTGGCATTGAAAAAGAAAGGCTCACGAAGATTAAGCATGATGGATTTAATGATAATGATGCTATAAGGTATTGCTTAAACGCAGCAGGAATCACTTTTAAGGATGTATACCCGTCATCTTTCAAGTTGCCTCTTTGTTGGCTGCACTCGCTCACCCCGGTCACATAGTTTGCTATGCTCCCGGGGATTCACTCCCTTGCCGTCGCGATGCATCTTGAAATCCATTGGGTATAGATCTATTTGTTGAGAAATATACGGTAAATGAAAAACACAAGCCTGATGATGTAATCAAACGTCGAGGTAGAATTATACCTGAGTACCTCCCCATTGTTAGAATTGGTCACCATATTGCGCACGCATACAGTGCAGTTGGCACTTCTCCATTTTCAGAGTCTGCCGTGATTGTATGCGATGGCATGGGAGGAAGTATTGATAGTTGCCTAGATCATGACATAAGACTAGTTCCCAGCGATATAGCAAAATTATCTAAATCGGACTATATCGACTATTTTGAAAAGGAGAGCTACTATAAATTCTTTAATAATAATGTAATACCAGTATTTAAAGATTACTCAAGATTTAATTTTAATGATCTAAATAGATATAAAATTGCGCCTTATGATATCGAACATTCCATAGGTGGGCTATATGGAGGTGCAAGTAAGTTTGTATTCGGTAACGACTTCAACGAAGGCAAATTAATGGGCTTGGCACCATATGGTAAAAGTGGAAGATTCTCGGGCGAACTATTTCTGATGAAGGATGCCAGGGTCAAGATAAACTATGACCTAATTGAGAACTTGGGCCTAAAAGATACAAACATCAAGGATAATTTCCAGTATTGTGCTGATTTAGCTAAATGGGTGCAAGAACAAACTGAAGAAGCTTTATTTTATCTGCTTAATGAATACTACAAAATGTACTCGTCAGATAACTTATGTTATGCGGGTGGATTAGCACTAAACGCGGTAGCTAATAGTAAAATAACGCAGAATACGCCATTCAAGAATGTTTATATTCAGCCAGCTGCTGGTGATAATGGCCTTGCAATAGGAGCATGTTATTACGGTTGGATGAAAGTACTTAATAAAGAAAAAGTCCTATTTAATGGAAACCCATATTTTGGCATAAAGTATGATACCTCTGAGTCTAGTCTATGCAAATACTTGGATGACAACTATGTAATAACTAAGCCGGGTAATTTGGAAGAAGTTGTCGCAAAGCATATTAGTGAGGGAAAGGTAGTCGGGTGTTTTAGAAAGGGATCTGAATTTGGACCTCGGGCTTTGGGGAACAGGAGTATATTAGCTGATCCAAGAAGAAAAGAGATGCTCGATTATATCAACATTGAAATCAAGAATCGTGAAGAATTTCGTCCATTCGCGCCTTCAATTTTAAAGGATAGGTATTCAGACTTCTTTAAGCCTGGCAATGAAGATAGCGATTATATGATCAAGGTTTCACAAGTAATACCAGAGAAATCAGAGCAAATTGGTGCGGTAGTACATGTCGATGGAACTGCTCGCGTTCAAACAGTGACTAGAGAATTAAACAGAAACTACTATAATCTTATTAATGAGTTCTACAAACTTACAGATGTCCCAATTTTGCTGAATACCTCCTTTAATGGCAAGGACACTCCCATTGTAGAAACTCCCGAAGATGCGATTAATTTCTATAGGGAAAGCAAGCTGGATTTTTTAATTATAGATAACTATCTCATTCATAGGAAGTAGAGAAGTATGCTAAAGGATGAAAGGTTTGTACATGCCAAGCAAGTTATTGCAGATGCAGGAAATATTGCACTAGAAATGTTTAACAACCTAGCTTTTATATGTGAACATAAAAAAGAAGGAGATGTGCTTACCAGTGCTGACCTGATTGTAGATGAGTATATAAAAAGCTCCATTTCAGATATATTTCCTAGTGATACGATTGTTTCTGAAGAGTCTTCCTTTCATCACTTTACAGATACAAGCGAATATATCTGGCTAATTGATCCAATTGACGGAACTCATAGCTTTTCCACAGGTGTGTTTGGATGGTGTATATCTATTGCTGCCTTTAGGAAAGGCAGCATATTATTTGGTTTAATCTACGATCCAATTCGTAAAGAATGTTTTAGTGCTTACCATGCTCAAGGAGCTTTCTTAAATTCCACAAGATTATCTGCAAGCGCCCAGCCGTTTGTAGAGCAGGAGCATAGTCCTATGCCTTACTTAGCGTTTGGTACGTCTTATCGTGATGACAAGAGGAAAATTTCAAAAGCATTAACAAGTTTACTTGAGTTTGGCTACTTGCCCTATAGAAATGGTAGCGCAGCTCTCTGTATGTCATACGTTGCTGCAAACCGTCTGCTTGCGTTCTTTGAGCTAAATTTGTATCAATGGGATGTCGCAGCGGGATATATTATATTAAAGGAGGCAGGCTTTCAGGTACATTATTCTTTTAGTGATATAAGCAGTGCTCAAGCATTAATATGTGGTAGGCATGATATTGTAAAAATGATTAAAAGTGAGATATTTTAGGCTGGCTTATTATGATTATCAGTATTATCATTCCTTGTTATAATAATACGATTCAATTACTATCGACTATAGCATCTTTAGATAATCAAATACTACCAAATAAGGTTGAATTGGAGGTGGTGATAGTTGATGACGGTTCAGACGAGCCCATAAATGTAAATAATATTAATTGCATGCATGAAATAATTGTCGTTTCTCAAAGGGATGAAGGATTTCAAGTGTCATTAGCTAGAAACCGAGGAGCAAGGATTGCCAGTGGTGAAGTTTTATTGTTCGTTGATTGTGGAATATATCTAGAAAAAAATGCTGTTTCGAGTATTATCGAACCTTCTTTGTGTGATAAATGCTGTGTGTCTCTAGGAAATATTTACGGAATCACTAACTGCGCTGACAACAAGAAAATCATTCTTAGCGATATTGAAAATTATGGAGTCGAAGGTGCATTAAAACTATATATCTCAACTTCCACTTTTCTTGATCCTAGAATCTATCATCTTTCATATCATGATATGGATATGCGGAACTTACGTGCTCCATGGGTGTATTGCTGGGGTGGGGTAATAGCTATACACAAGTCTCTCTTCGACTCTATATCTGGATTTGATGAGTCGTTCAGATCTTGGGGAGGCGAGGATATCGAGTTGGGTATTAGGCTTATGAAAGAGGGAGCAATATTTAGTTTCGTTTTTGAATCAGCTTCGATGCATATCCCTCAATCAGAAGACGTTGTCAGTAAAAAGAAATCTAACTTTAATGCCTTTGAATATATACACTCTAAGCATTTACTAGATGAAACATACCTGTTATTACAGCATGAATATTGGGGGATTGAAGAGGTACTTCGTCAAAGATCAGTTTTGAGGCGGACTCAATGACGTCTCGCGTAACCACTGATACTTATCGAATAATTAAGCTTGCGTTGCCGATTATGGCTCAGTCGATATTGTTTACTGCGATGTCAATTATCGACACAATAATGATTGGGTATATAGGCACAGAAGAGCTAGCTGGAATGGGACTGGCAACTAGTATTGTGTTAGTTTTTTTGAGTGTAGTCTACTCTTTCTCAAATTCAGTATCAGTTATAGTTGCTCAAAATAAGCACTTGCCAAACACTCTAAAATTGATTGTGACTAATGGGCTTGTACTTAGTCTTACTTTATCATTTTTCATTTTTTCTATTGTTAAGCTGTTTAACGAAGAAGTTATTTTGTTTTTTTGGAGAGAGGAGGATTACACCTCTAAAGCAATAGACTACCTTGATGTCATTTCATATACAATTTTGGCGTCTGCCATCATTCAAGTCTATATAGGTCTTCTCAATGCGCTCGGTAACACATTGTTAGCGTTTCTGATATCTGCAAGTGGTGTTGTTTCCAATATCTTTTTCAGCTATTTTTTGGTTTTTGGCATAGCTGATGTGGATGGACTTGGATTTATTGGAGCTGCATTGGGCTCAATTCTTTCAAAGTTAGTAGAAATAGGGCTAATCATATTCTTTCTATTAAAAAAGTACAATGGATTGTACCTTGACTTTTACAAGTTTAATTATAAGTGCAAATCCTCTAGAGAGTTGCTGAATATAGGAGGTGCGCAAGCTATAAATGCTTTACTGTGGGCGGCGAGTGTGAACCTATACACTTTAATAATTGCTTTTCAAGGCAAAGATTTAGTGGCTTCAGCAGCAGTGATCTCCTCAATTACTAACCTAGCCCATATTTCTTATTGGGGGATTGCAATTGCTGCAGGGATCGTGATAAGTGAAGCGTTAGGCAAAAAGGAGTATGAAAGAGCCACGGCTATATCACGTTTGTGTATAGCATTAGGTTTGGCATTCGCTTTACTACTCGCAGTCCTACTCTATCTGCTAAATGGGTTTATTTTATCCTTTTATCCTGGGTTATCACAAAGGTCTATTGACTTTATTCAGGGCGCTTATTTTATTGTATTATTTACTATTGTTATCAGGTCACTTTCAACGATAAATATCGTCGGCGCTCTCAGGAGTGGGGGAGACAATCGCTTTATCATCATTATGGATGTGGTAGCAGCATGGTTTTTTGGTATACCCCTTTGCTACATAATACTTTTCTATACAGATTTACCTTTGTTTTTGGCTTTCATTGCGCCAATGGTGGAAGACATGGTAAAAGCGGTCCTTTCAACCTTTCGAGTGATTGGAGAAAAATGGCAGAGAACTATTAGCGTGTCTGATTAATTATGATGTCCTCCCTAAGATTCGATCAAGTATCAACTTGAGATCTGGACCGCCTCACTTACTGCTTGCATCCGAGGTTTATTTATAACAATCAAATCCCTATAGGTAATAATAGGGTTATTGTTTACCAACAGAAAAAAGCCTCTGTACGTTGAAAATACAGAGGCTTATTTTTACTACAAATTTATCTTCCAAAATAGTTCATAATTTACTCTTGTCAACACATTTTTTCATAAACCACAATTCTGGTCATTTATTAGTACCCGAATATAGCTAATCTTCGCCATATATATCCCTGCTTAGTACCAATACGAAACTATTATTTCGTAAATTTCACGGATTAGTGAGTTTTGAAAAACCTTTCTTTATTGGTTTATCTTTGTTATTTTTCATAAATTATATTTATGGTTTTTCTGTCTAAATGTATAGTGAATCGTTTTTATGGAGACAGCGGTTGATGGTGTTACTCTTTGGAGTATTTATAAGATAACAGAAGAAGAGAAATAATATGGGACAGGAGTTAATTATATCTACTCAATCATCTGATATGGATTTTTTATTATATTTTTTATTTATGATAATTTTTTCTATGTTTTTTTTATTTATTAAAAAATACACAGAAAGTAAAAAGAGTATTTTTCTATTTATAATTAATCTTTTGTTTTTGTTTTCTTTTTGCACAGATCAATTAATTATATCTAAATTTAGTTATTCCTTGATTCCACCATTTAGATTTTTGAATTTAAATGATGAGGTAATAAGAGTAAGTGCGGTGATATTTTCAATTTTAATCATGATAATGTTCCCAAGGAAGTTTAAATGTTGACGATAAATTACTGGTGAAAAAGAATAATGGATTATACCGAAATTATTATTTCTACTAAATCATCATGGTTGGATATATTATACTATTATGTTTTATCTCTTGTTATATTGTTTTTTATATTTATTTTTAAGATAAGAATAAATATAAAAATAACAATATTATAGTTATTTTTGGTGTTATCTTGGTTATTTTATTATCTAGTGCCCAATTAATTCTAACAGGATATGAGTACGATATGCCCAATTTTTATTAATTTTAAAAGCGAAAGTATAAAGGTTGGTGGTTTTATATTTTCATTATTGTATATTATTTTAATGCTAATAAGATATTCTAGATGATTTTTTCAAAGATATAAAATTTAGTTACTGAACTAATTGTTGATAACGCTACAGTTCTGAGTATTTATCAGCTAGAAAAGGAAAAATAATGATGGATTATATTGATGTTACAATTTCCACTCAATCTACTTGGCAGGATGTTTTTCTGTACTATTCTTTATCATTGATTATTTTGCTTTTTCTTTTTTTTATAAAATTTTTCATAGAAAAAAAAGAAGTTATATACTCTCTGTTTTTGGTTTCTTTATAATAGTAATTTTTTGTTCAATTCAATTATTTATTGTTAAATATGATGGATATCATGAAGTTATATCAATGTTTATTAATTTAAATAGTGAGGTAATTAGAGTGGGTAGTGTGATGTTTTCTATTTTATATGCTTGCATGTTACCAAGAAAATATTGAAATTAATTTTAGATTAGATGTTTGTGAAATGAATTTATTAATGAATAGGATAAGATTATAATATGCTATGTTAAGTATTTGTTGATTAATATAGGAAAGAATATGGATTATATTGATGTGATAATTTCTACTAAGTCTACTTGGTGGGATATTTCTCTTTATTACATTATTTCTTTAATTGTTTTTATCTCATTTTATTTTATAAAAAAGATTGTGGATAAAAGATGTAATTATATTTTATCTGTTTTTATTTCTATTTTAATAATTATATTTGGTTATATTCAACTATTTGTTGTTGGCCTTAATGAGCACCATGATTTTATATCGAAATTCATTAATTTAAATAGTGAAGAGATTAAAATAGGAAGTATGATATTCTCTGTTTTATATGCTTTGGTTCTACCGAAAAAAGTTCAATAATGAAATAAGGTGTTAAATTAAAACGCCTTGTTTTGATTATTTAATAAATCCTGTCATCCCAAATACTATAACCGCCAGTACCTGCGATAAGGTGATTCCAGGTAATGTTTGTATATTTTAACGAAATACTTTCCTGTGGTGGAAGCTCATTATGATTCAATGAATGTGGATGTAAGACACTTATTTCAGTGATTGTGGCGCCAGTGATCTTTATATTGTAATAACGTTCTTGAGCACCATTTGAGTTAGTTCGGTAAAAATCAATAGAGCATTCAAGAGACTCATTATCAGAAATAGCCACACCGAGTAATGGTGATGATTTGTCGATAGGTTTTTGGATAATAATGGGTTGATGATCGACATTTTGAGCCCGTGTTATCGCATGGCTTAAGCTATAAACTAATATCTGATCAAGATGGTTTGCTTGATATTTATTACCAATAGAATCAACAGAAGAACATCCAGCCGATATTAATCCCTGTTTTTTCCCCTTTATTGTCATGTAAATCATGTCAGCCATATTTATATCCTTAGATTATATTTAAGTGATGTTTTACAGAAACATTAAATAAATTACACTTTATCTATTGGAAATAACAGATAAAAAAAGCGCCCATAGAGAATCAATATGAGCGCTTATTTCAGTTGATAATAATATCAATTAGATATCAATATTGGCTGCTTTCAGGGCATTCTCTTCAATAAATGCTCGACGAGGTTCAACAGCATCACCCATCAGAGTTGTAAACAGTTGGTCAGTTGCAATGGCATCTTTTACTGTTACACGCATCATGCGGCGGGTTTCTGGGTTCATGGTAGTTTCCCATAACTGTTCAGGGTTCATTTCTCCCAAGCCTTTATAACGCTGTATAGACAACCCACGGCGAGACTCTTTAGTCAACCAGTTTAGCGCTTGTTCAAAGCTGCTAACCGATTGGCGTCGTTCACCACGTTCGATATAAGCGCTTTCTTCGATCAAGTTGCGAAGTTTGTCGCCTAGCTGAGTGATACGGTGATATTCGCCACCGTGGACAAAATCGAAGTCCAACAGATAATCAGTATCAACACCATGTGTACGAACACACAGAACCGGTTCGTACATTTGGCGCTCACGATTTTCATGGAGGCGATAACTGTAGCTGCTGCCGTTTTGTTCACTGTCATTCAGACGGGTGACTAGCATTTCAATCCATTCTTCAACTTTCGTCTTATCAGACAATACTTCTTCGGTCAGTTTCGGATGATAAATTAGGCTATTTAATAAACTTAGCGGATACAGACGTTCCATGCGTTTAATGATTTTTTGAACACCATTAAATTCGGTCACCAATTTTTCCAGCGGTTCGCCTCTCAGGGCTGGCGTGTGCTCATTGGTGTAAAGTGAAGCGCCATCTAGTGCAATGGATAGTTGGTACTCATCCATTGCTTCATCATCTTTAATATATTGTTCTTGTTTGCCTTTTTTGACTTTATACAACGGTGGTTGAGCAATAAATACATGACCACGTTCAATGATTTCTGGCATTTGACGATAGAAGAAAGTCAGCAATAGGGTACGAATATGAGAACCATCGACGTCCGCATCCGTCATGATGATAATGCTGTGGTAACGCAGCTTATCTGGGTTATATTCGTCACGGCCAATTCCACAGCCCAATGCAGTGATCAGGGTTGCGACTTCTTGAGAAGAGAGCATTTTATCGAAACGTGCTTTTTCGACATTCAGGATTTTGCCTTTTAGCGGCAAAATTGCCTGATTTTTGCGGTTACGGCCCTGTTTTGCCGAACCGCCCGCAGAGTCCCCTTCCACTAAGTAGAGTTCAGAAAGTGCGGGATCACGTTCCTGACAATCAGCCAGTTTGCCTGGCAGTCCAGCCAGATCAAGAGCACCTTTACGACGTGTCATTTCACGTGCTTTACGGGCTGCTTCACGGGCACGGGCAGCGTCGATAATTTTACCAACGACGGTTTTAGCGTCATTTGGGTTTTCCAGCAGGTATTCCACCAGCTTCTCGTTCATCAGTGTTTCAACCGCCGTTTTCACCTCGGAAGAAACCAGTTTATCTTTGGTCTGAGAAGAGAATTTTGGATCAGGTACTTTAACAGAAATAACTGCGACCAAACCTTCACGTGCATCATCGCCGGTGGCGCTGACTTTAGATTTCTTGTTGTACCCTTCTTTATCCATGTAACTATTAAGGGTACGTGTCATCGCAGTGCGGAAGCCAACTAAGTGAGTTCCCCCATCGCGTTGTGGGATATTATTGGTAAAGCAGTAAATATTTTCCTGGAAACCATCATTCCATTGCATTGAAATTTCAACGCCGATGCCATCTTTTTCTGTAGAAAAATAGAAAACATTTGGATGAATGGGTGTTTTGTTTTTATTTAGGAACTCAACAAACGCTTTAATTCCACCTTCATAATGGAAGTGGTCTTCTATATTAGTGCGCTTATCAATAAGACGGATGGATACACCGGAATTCAGGAAGGATAGTTCACGCAGGCGTTTAGCCAGAATGTCGTGCTGGAATTCTGTGTTATTACGGAAAGTATCCATGCTCGGCCAGAAGCGGACACGGGTACCTGTTTGTTCAGTTTCTCCAACGACTTTCAGTGGGCTTTGTGGCACACCAAGGTGATAAGTCTGTTCATGAACTTTACCGTCACGGCGGATAACCAATTCCAGCTTTTCAGACAAGGCGTTAACAACAGAAACCCCTACGCCGTGCAAACCGCCGGAGACCTTATAAGAGTTATCATCGAATTTACCCCCCGCATGCAGCACCGTCATAATAACTTCGGCTGCTGAAACACCTTCTTCTTCGTGTATACCGGTAGGAATACCGCGGCCATCATCCTGTACGGAGACTGAGTTATCAGCATGGATAGTGACGATAACTTCACTACAGTGGCCTGCGAGGGCTTCGTCGATAGCGTTGTCGACAACCTCGAAGACCATGTGGTGTAAGCCGGTACCATCGTCTGTATCACCGATATACATGCCCGGACGTTTACGAACCGCATCCAGCCCTTTTAATACCTTGATACTTGAGGAGTCATATGTATTCGACATCAACGTTTCTCGCTCATTTTTAATCCTGTGGTTGAACCTCTATTTTGCCATTTTCCACGCGAAACATCTTGCTATTTCCATCAAGCATGTCTGTTATTTGGTCAGGATTTATCGCACTGACAAATACCTGAGCTTGCGTGGATTTTAGACGAGCGGCCAGCAACTGACGGCGGCCGGCATCCAGTTCGGAGGCAAAATCATCAAGCAGATACAGACATTGTTGTCCGCTCTGTCGGGTGAAATATTCACCCTGTGCTAGCCGCAGTGCGCACATCAGTAACTTTAATTGACCGCGGGATAGCATATCTTCTACTGGTGTTCCTTCTGCACGAATGCGCAGATCTGCCTTGTGTGGGCCGGAAGCTGTATAGGTTAACGTTCTGTCACGCTCAAATTGGCGCTCCAGTAATTCAGCATAATCACTCTCTTTGTCCCATCCCTGTTGAAAAGAGAAACTCAATGTAAATTCGGGTAAGAACTGCTTACAGGTATTCGTGATATCCTGAGTGATGTTTGTAACATATTCACCACGCCACTGATTTATTTGGTTAGCGAGTGGTACCAATTCCTGATCCCAAGGCCGTATCTGGCTGTAGCGGGTAACTTGTCGTAGTGCTGCATTGCGTTGTTTGAGTAGCCGTTTTAAGTTTACCCATGCAGAAAAAAAGCGTGGCTCATTGTGAAAGCACCCCCAGTCAATAAAAGCCCGTCGATACTTTGGCCCGCCATTTAACAGGGTAAACCCTTCTGGAGTAATAAGCTGCATAGGTAACATCTTGGCCAGTTCTGCAATTTTACAGCCATCACTACCATCAATTCTGACTTTACTGTCGCCATTACGGTTTTTACTCAGACCGATAGACCGTTCCCGCTCATTCTCCTGTTGTCCTAACCGCCCATGCAGAACGAACTCATCGCAGTCATGACGGATTACCCGTCCTGCTTGAATACTACGAAAAGAGCGCCCGTGACCCAGCGTATAAATCGCTTCCAGTACGCTGGTTTTGCCGCTGCCATTAGATCCAACCAGAAAGTTAAATCCGGTAGCTAGAGGCAAATCAGCGGCGGCGATATTACGAAAACCGCGGATAAGTAAACGCGTGAGAGTCATATACCTGAAATAAAAATCCGGTTACAGGCGCATTGGCATCACGACATAAGCCGCATTGTGGTTTGCACAGTCTTCTATCTGAACACTGGAAATAGCATCAGTCAGTAGTAAACGGACCTCTTCACATCTTAGTGTATTGAGAACATCTAGCACGTAACTGACATTAAAGCCTATTTCCATTTCAGCACCTTGGTAGCTGACATCTACAATCTCTTCGGCTTCTTCCTGTTCAGGGTTATTTGCTGTGATTTTTAGCTGGTTTTCACTGAAATAAAGGCGAACTCCGCGAAATTTCTCATTAGAGAGAATAGCTGCGCGTGAAAAAGCCTGTTTCAGCATATCGCAATTAGCTTCCAGAGTTTTATCCGGGTTCTTTGGTAATACGCGACGATAATCAGGAAAACGTCCATCTACCAATTTAGAGGTGAAAATAAAGTCGCCAACGTGGGCACGAATATTGTTACTGCCGATTTGTAACTGTAGCGGAGTATCGCCACCATCCAGCAATCTCATTAGTTCAATAACGCCTTTACGTGGCACGATGACCGAATGGGAAGGCAGCTTTTGACCAATTCCCATAGAACAGACTGCCAGACGGTGACCATCCGTTGCAACTGTACGCAGCTCTTCTCCTTCGGTTTCAAACAACATACCGTTGAGGTAATAGCGGACATCCTGGTGAGCCATTGAGAACTGAGTTGATTCAATAAGGCGCTTCAGTGTGGCTTGTGGCAGTGAAAACTCCACCTCACTTTGCCAGTCATCAAGATTTGGAAAATCAGAAGCGGGCAGTGTGGAAAGTGAGAAACGGCTGCGACCAGAACGCACCAATAGGCGGTCGCCATCCAGTTCTACACTGATCTCGGCCCCATCTGGCAAACCTCGCCAGATATCAAAGAATTTACGTGCCGGTACCGTGGTTGCACCTTCTTCGTGTGGCAATGAAAGCGTGACTCTTGCCATCATTTCCATTTCTAAATCTGTGCCGGTCAGCAACAGGGAACCTTCTGTAACCTGTAGTAATAAATTACCAAGAATAGGCAGAGTAGGACGCCCACTCAGCGGGCTACTGACCTGTTGCAGTGGTTTTAACAATTGCTCACGTTCAATGATAAATTTCATAGCACTAGGAAGACAATGTTCTGATTAAGTTAGAAAAATCCTCTTTGATGTCGTGACTTTCTTCACGCAGTTGCTCGATTTTACGACAAGCATGCAGCACAGTTGTGTGGTCACGTCCACCAAAGGCATCCCCGATTTCAGGCAAGCTGTGGTTGGTTAACTCTTTTGCCAGCGCCATTGCCATTTGCCTTGGACGGGCAACGGAACGGGAGCGCCGTTTGGAAAGTAAATCGGCCACCTTGATTTTATAATACTCAGCGACTGTTTTCTGAATATTATCAATGGTAACCAGTTTTTCTTGCAGTGCTAACAGATCACGTAATGCTTCACGTACAAAATCAATAGTAATCGCTCGGCCAGTAAAATTGGCATTTGCTATTACCCTGTTCAATGCCCCTTCAAGCTCACGGACATTAGAACGCAGACGTTTGGCTATAAAGAAAGCAACTTCGCCTGGTAACTGGATTTCGTTTTCGTCTGCCTTTTTCATCAAAATAGCGACACGGGTTTCGAGTTCCGGTGGTTCAATTGCAACGGTTAGCCCCCAGCCAAAACGGGATTTTAACCGATCTTCTACCCCATTGATCTCTTTTGGGTAGCGATCTGATGTCAGAATAATCTGTTGATTACCTTCCAGTAATGCATTGAATGTGTGGAAGAACTCTTCTTGAGAGCGTTCTTTATTGGCAAAAAACTGAATATCATCGATCAGTAATGCGTCGACAGAGCGGTAATAGCGTTTGAACTCTTCTATTGCATTATTTTGTAATGCCTTGACCATATCCTGAACAAAACGTTCAGAATGCATATAGACCACCTTGGCATTTGCCTTACGTGCCATAATACTGTTACCTACGGCATGTAATAGGTGGGTTTTACCCAAACCCGTACCACCATAAAGAAATAGTGGGTTATAGGCACCGCCGGGATTATCAGCTACCTGTCTTGCAGCAGCACGAGCAAGTTGGTTGGATTTACCTTCAACAAAGTTATCAAAAGTATGTTTTTGGTTAACATTAGAGCGATAAGAGAGCTCTGGTTGTACCGTAGTGTTATCCCAACTGGGGCGTACTGATGTGCTCTGTGGTGCAGGTGTAACTGGCGTATGAGCAACAACCCTTTGTGGTGGGCTATCGTTTTGGGAAACGGGTTTATTGCCAACTTCGAAACGTAATAATGGTACTTCTGCTCCACAGAAGTCATTCAACAATCCATTGATATTGTTGATATACTTCTCTCTTACCCAGTCCAGAACGAACCGATTTGGGGCATAAAGTGCCAGAGTGTTACCACTTAGCTCTGCCTGAAGGGGGCGTATCCACATACTGAATTCTGTGGCAGGTAATTCATCCTGCAATCGGGCAAGACATTGCTGCCAAAGCGAAAGTGACACGGTGGACTCCCCTAAAACAAGGCCAATTAACAATTAAAGAAATCGGAGTGGTTAGCTCATTATATTGGGTACAAAACAACGACTCCTCTAAGGCGAGGAAGGATCAATTGTTATGTGTATGGCGATTTTTAATGTCATCGCTCCCCCATGATCCGAGGATAAGATCCAAATCATGGCTTGGGATCATAGCGCAAAAGACGATATAGATCTTCATTCTTTTACACAGTTTAAGCGCTTTTTATCCACAGGATAAAATTGTGTGTGAAATAAAGGGCTGTAAAGGGGTTGTAGTGGAATTATGGAGGATGCCAAATGCAGATCGAGGATAAGCCGATATTCGAAATAAAATCGGGCCAAGGATCATAACAAAAAACGAAGATCTGCCAGTGATCGTTGCGCTTTGTTCAGTAGTCCGTATAATATTGCACCCTATGTGCGATACCAGAGTTTTTACCGATAATGTTTGGTGAAGGGTCTGGTGTACGCATGGGCCAGAGTGTTGGTAAACATCCAACTCAGTAGAAAAGCCGGCCGACTTTGTGTTATGTAAATTGACTCAGGGCTGTACATTTTATTACAATCCCGCTTCTTTTATATTGATGTTGCGATTGAGGCATCGGTGTCTATTTCTCACTGGCTGCCAACGCATTTACTGAATCAGTAATAATCTTAAGTTAGGTAGAAATCGCTATGAAACGCACTTTCCAACCATCCGTACTGAAGCGTAACCGTTCTCATGGTTTCCGCGCTCGTATGGCTACCAAAAATGGTCGTCAGGTTCTGGCTCGCCGTCGTGCAAAAGGCCGTACTCGTCTGACCGTTTCTAAGTAATAAAGCTAACCATCTAGTGGTTAAGCTCGCTTTTCCGAGGGAGTTACGCTTGTTAACTCCCAAGTATTTCACTTATGTTTTCCAGCAACCCCAACGGGCAAGTTCGCCAGAGATTACTATCCTTGGTCGCCCGAACGAGCTGGGGCATCCCCGTATCGGTCTTACTATAGCCAAGAAAAATGTTAAACGTGCTCATGAGCGTAACCGGATTAAGCGGTTAGCCCGTGAAAGCTTCCGTTTAAACCAACATAACTTGCCTCCTATGGATTTTGTGGTATTGGTTAGGAAAGGCGTTGCTGAGCTTGATAACCGTGCGTTAACGGAGGCGTTGGGTAAATTATGGCGTCGTCACTGTCGTTTGGCTCGCGTTTCCTGATCGCATTAATCCGGGGATATCAGTTGGTAATAAGCCCGCTGTTGGGGCCTCGTTGTCGCTTTAATCCTACATGCTCTCAATATGGCATTGAGGCATTATGTCGATTTGGAGTGATAAAAGGCTGTTGGTTAACGGTGAAACGCGTATTAAAATGCCACCCTTTACATGAAGGTGGTGATGATCCTGTCCCACCGGTAAAAAACAACGATAACAGAGAACACTAACGATGGATTCGCAACGTAATCTTCTTCTCATCGCTTTGCTGTTCGTTTCTTTCTTGGTCTGGCAAGCATGGGAAGCAGATAAAAATCCGCAGCCAACGACAGTACAGGCCACGCAACAAACGGATATGCCGAGCAGTGAGAATCAAGCTGTACCAGGCAGTGGAAAAGGTAAACTTATCACGGTTAAAACTGATGTGCTCTCTTTGACCATCAATACTCGTGGCGGTGATATCGAAGAGGCTGACCTGTTAGCCTATCCTGATACCTTGGGTTCAAACCAGCCATTCAAATTGTTGGAAACAACACCTGCTTTCATTTATCAAGCGCAAAGCGGATTGACGGGGAAAGATGGTCCAGATAATCCGCTGAATAGTGAGCGCCCGCTGTATACCGCAGCACAGGATAGCTATGTATTGGCTGATGGACAGGATGAATTGCGTATCCCGATGAATTTCGTCACTAAAAATGGCATTGTTTACGTCAAAACATTTGTCCTGAAACGTGGTGAATACGCGATTAGTGTGGATTACCATATTCATAACACGACAGAAAAACCGTTACAGATGACCTTCTTTGGTCAGTTGAAACAAAGTGTTGAACTACCAAAGCATCGTGATACAGGCAGCAGTAACTTTGCCCTGCATACTTATCGTGGCGCCGCCTATTCTTCAGATGATACCAAATACAAAAAATACAGCTTTAGCGATATTGAAGGTGAATCTTTATCCGTGACCACCAAAGGTGGCTGGATTGCCATGTTGCAGCAATATTTTGCTACCGCTTGGGTTCCCGCGGTGAATGAAACCAGTACCTTCTACACTGCCGCATTAGGTAAAGAGATGGCGGCGATTGGCTATAAGAGTGCACCAATCTCTGTTGCCGCTAACAGTGAAAAAACGGTCTCTTCTACACTGTGGATTGGTCCGGAAATTCAAGATGAAATGGCCGCTGTAGCACCTCATCTGGATCTGTCTGTAGACTATGGTTGGTTGTGGTTTATCTCTCAGCCATTATTTAAACTGTTGAAGTTCTTGCATGGTTTTATTGGTAACTGGGGCTTCTCCATCATTGTTATCACCTTTATTGTGCGTGGTATCATGTATCCGCTGACCAAAGCACAATACACTTCAATGGCGAAAATGCGTCTGTTACAGCCTAAATTGGCGGCTATGCGCGAGCGGATTGGTGATGATAAACAGCGTATGAGCCAGGAAATGATGGCATTGTACAAAGCAGAGAAAGTGAACCCACTGGGTGGCTGTTTGCCTCTGTTGATTCAAATGCCAATCTTCCTTGCTTTATATTACATGTTGATGGGTTCTGTTGAATTGCGTCATGCGCCATTTGCTGGCTGGATTAATGATCTGTCTGCGCAAGATCCTTATTACATCCTGCCGTTGCTGATGGGTGTGACCATGTTCATCATCCAGAAAATGTCTCCGACAACAATTACTGATCCGATGCAACAGAAGATTATGACCTATATGCCAGTCATATTTACCATATTCTTCTTATGGTTCCCATCAGGTCTGGTTTTGTACTATATCGTCAGTAATTTGGTGACAATTATTCAGCAGCAATTGATTTATCGTGGGCTGGAAAAACGCGGTTTGCATAGTCGCGAGAAAAAGCCAGCGAAATAAAACATATACCCTATGGATTTCAAGATGCATCGCGGCGGCAAGGGAGCGAATCCCCGGGAGCATAGATAACTATGTGACCGGGGTGAGTGAGTGCAGCCAACAAAGAGGCAACTTGAAAGATGGCGGGTATAGCTTCAGCCAGAATACATGCTGGCCGTTGTAACGGGAAAGGCGGTCATTGACCGCCTTAACTATTTGAGTTAAAAGCAATTTGAGCGAAAAAGTCAATAGAGAGATAACCATGAATACCACGGATACGATTGTTGCTCAGGCTACCCCACCAGGGCGAGGAGGGGTTGGCATTTTGCGTGTTTCCGGCCCGAAAGCTGCACAGGTCGCTGAGGTGGTATTAGGTAAATTACCCAAACCCCGTTATGCAGATTATCTGCCATTTCGTGATGTAGATGGTCAGGTACTTGATCAGGGAATTGCTATTTACTTTCCGGGACCCAATTCATTTACCGGAGAAGATGTACTGGAGCTTCAAGGGCATGGTGGGCCGGTTATTCTCGATTTGCTACTTAAACGTATTCTGACTCTGCCAGGTGTGCGAATCGCTAATCCTGGTGAGTTTTCTGAACGCGCTTTTCTTAATGACAAACTGGATTTAGCTCAGGCGGAAGCCATTGCTGACCTGATCGATGCCAGTTCGGAGCAGGCTGCCCGTTCAGCGATGAATTCCTTACAGGGCGCTTTTTCGACTCAAGTTCACCAGATGGTGGAAGCACTTACTCACTTACGAATCTATGTAGAAGCGGCTATTGATTTTCCAGATGAAGAGATTGATTTCCTTTCTGATGGGAAAATCGAGGCCAAATTGGATGAAGTGATGGCTGAGCTTGGGCGTGTACGTGCTCAGGCTCGTCAGGGTAGCCTTTTACGTGAAGGGATGAAAGTTGTTATCGCTGGTCGCCCTAATGCAGGGAAGTCCAGCCTGCTTAATGCATTAGCAGGCCGTGAAGCGGCGATTGTGACGGATATTGCAGGCACAACCCGTGATGTGTTGCGTGAACATATCCATATTGACGGTATGCCGTTGCATATTATTGATACCGCAGGTTTGCGTGAAGCCAGTGACGAAGTTGAGCGTATTGGTATTGAGCGTGCTTGGCAGGAAATTGAGCAGGCTGATCGTGTACTGTTTATGGTAGATAGCACGACAACGAACGCGGTTGAACCTGTGGAAATCTGGCCTGAATTTATGGCTCGTCTGCCTAAATCGCTCCCTATCACAGTCGTTCGTAATAAGACAGATATGACTGATGAAGAGACAAGTATTGCCGAAGTAAGTGGTTACTCGCTGGTTAGACTTTCTGCCCGTAGCGGTGAAGGTATCGATTTATTGCGCGATCATCTGAAAGAAACGATGGGTTTTAGCAGTAATACCGAAGGTGGTTTCTTGGCTCGTCGTCGTCATTTACAAGCATTAAATACCGCGGCGGAGCATTTACAACAGGGCCATGAACAATTGGTGGTTGCTCGTTCAGGTGAATTGCTGGCGGAAGAGCTGCGTTTGGCGCAGCAGGCATTGAGTGAGATCACGGGTGAATTTACTTCCGATGATCTGCTAGGAAGGATTTTTTCGAGTTTTTGTATTGGTAAGTGAAGTGGTCATTTTTAAAGTGTAACGCTTCAAAACCCATTTACTTCGCTTTGATCCGTTTTACCGGAATTCCATCGCGCATTGCAAAGTCGTTTTCCGATTGCTTTTAAAAAATGGCGCTGTTTTAAAAGCGCCAAATACAGTGCGGTATACGCTGTTCCAACAGCCACAACATCTGTTACCGAAACAAGATTGTTTTTAAATGATCGTCTGCCAAATCAAACTCAGGATCTTTACCTGTTAACGCTTTCGTTAGTGGCATAATTTTAGTCCTCACACCCATTCCTCGGTAATCGACATAGCCATAATCACGTAATACTTCCATAACAATGGTATTTCTGGGTGAACGCTGTCCTGCTTTCATTTTTTCTACCGTCATGGAGTTTGGTAAAGAACCTGGGCTAATTACTTCAAGCCGGTCGGAATAACTAGAAACCTCAATTCTGTTTTTAACATCGTTCTCTCCCAAGGAAGTAAAGCATTCAGTTAAAGCCGTACTTTTCACGGCGTTGATTAAACGCACTCTTACCACCTTCCAATATATCTGCCGCTAGTTTTTGCACTTCTGGCATATCGATCGCACCCTGCTGTTCTGGCAGGATCAACCCTTTGCTATCTTCCACACTCAGCACGCCAATCCATTCCGCGTCACCAAATACCGGAATATTGGCGTTGTGGGTTGCGAACAAGAACTGTCGGCTTAGCTTGGCTCTGCGCAGCTCAGCAACTATACGCTCAGCAATAAAGGCGTTATCAAGGTTATCCTCCGGCTGATCAAGGATAAGTGGATCTTGGTTGTTCAATAGCAACAGGTGCAAAATCGCCGTACATTGTTGGCCGGTCGATAGTTCCCCAATTGAGCGGAAAACGGCTTCCCGTTCACCGTGAGTTATATTCAGCTCAATCGCCATTGTATCAGGAAGCTGCAACTCTTCTAGCTCAAGCAGTTTACGCTCAGGCAAACGGCTTAACGCTCGTACAACGGAATTAGATATACCGAAATTAGAGGTTAATTCAGCCTCACCTTGGCGAATAGTGGCAGCAAGATTAGCTGGTGTGAACTCACCCTCTAAAACCCACGCTAGTCTTTCTTGCCCAACACCTTCCAAATTGCAATCACTCAGGAAATTCACTAATTCTTGGCGGTTACCTTTAGAATTCAGACTAAGGCGTACCTTCTGATCCAACTTGCGAGTGAGCCGTTTAACCGACTTCTGCATGGCGCTAGCACGTGCGCTGGTCTGCTGATCTAACTCAAGCAATAGTTTCTTGCGCTGACTATAGAGCTCGTTGAGTTGGGTTTGTCGGTTTTGCAAGGCAGTTTCTTTTGGGCGAATCTGTTCAATTTGCTTGAGTAAGGTTTGATATTCAGCGTCAATCTGCCGACCCGTTTTACCCTGACTTGTAGGTATGTCTTTAAACGCATTTTCAAGTTGTTCTTCTTCTGCACGCAACCTTTCCAACAGTTGTTGCTGTAGAGAAAGTAAATCACTCGAGGCTTTACTGGAGAGCTCCTCAATCTGAGTTAAACATTGAGTTAAAGAGCTCTTTAACATTTCCAAAACTTGACGCTTTTGTTTTAAAAGATCTAAGTGTGGCAATCCTTCTAAGCTGGCATCGCTTAAAAATACCGTATCTGGCAAACTGTCTTTTAAGATGTTGATAGCTTCTTTTACTCGAATAATTTCTTCATTAACTCTCGCTCTCAGTTGTTTTTCCTTTTCCAGCTTTGGAATCACTTTCAACTTTTCATCAATACCTAGCGTCTGGAATTGTTTAGCCTGATCCAATAACTTGGGTAAGCGCTCAACTTCTGCCTCAACATCTGCTTTTTGGCTAAGCGCACGAGTAATGGTTTTACGATTATCCTTTCAGAACAAAGTCTTACTAAGCATAGTATTAATTAGGGAGTAAATACTTTGATCCATACTTACTCCAGAATGCACATAACAAATTGTTTTAATAATATTTTTCACATTTTGTATTGGTAAGTGAATTTGTAGAAGGAGGATGTGGAATTTTTTTACCGGCTATAACAGGTTAAATTACATTTAACGGTTTTAGCGTGTAAAAATTGATTTACCTGTTATACCGTGTAACAATGAGGTTAACTGCTCAAATTGGTTGACCTCAATATGAAAGTGACTAATTCGAAACAACTCAGTACATATTTAAAAGATGTCAGGCTTAATCTTATCGAACAGATTAAAACAGAGTGTCAATCCTCAACAGGGAAACTTGATCCAGTTCCCAATAATTCAGAAAAATTAAAGAAAAAATAGCTAAGTCCGATAAAATATGAAATAAAACTTCAATAAACTATATAATATAGATGGAGTTATAAAATGAAGTATGACCTACGGTTAAAAACATTTGTTGATAATGATTACAGATTAGAAGATCATTTTGATTTTAAAAAACAAATAGAAGATCAAAAATATAACCGTATGCTATTGGAATTGGAGCATCAATTTAAACTAAACCAAGAAGTTATTGCTTTATTAACAGAAGATGAGGCAATAAATTATATAAAAAC
Organism: Photorhabdus sp. S10-54; assembly: GCF_963878145.1. Lineage (NCBI taxonomy): Bacteria > Pseudomonadati > Pseudomonadota > Gammaproteobacteria > Enterobacterales > Morganellaceae > Photorhabdus > Photorhabdus sp. S10-54. The sequence continues at coordinate 22,008 of NZ_CAWNXG010000047.1, forward strand.
ACTAGATCATAACTTCTATAATAAATGGAAAAATAATGTTAAAACCTTTTATTCTTATGCTGATCCAGTTTCATCATTTGCTGGTAATATAAAAGACTCTTATGGCGTGGCTAAAATAGTAAATGATTTAAGAGGTTTCGGTGTTAAGGCAACGGAGTATGCCGGGAAAGATGGTAAAAAATATATAAAATTGACAGGTTACCCTACCCTAGTGTGAGAGACTATTTAAATTCTACAAGATATCTTGCTAATAATCCACGTATACCCAATGGATTTCAAGATGCATCGCAACGGCAAGGGAGAGAATCCCCGGGAGCATAGCAAACTATGTGACCGGGGTGAGCGAGTGCAGCCAACAAAGAGGCAACTTGAAAGATAACGGGTATATAGTCTCTTTTGGAGTAGGTACTCTAGGTATTCATGATGGGATTGTTAAAGGTGCTAGATTCGGTATAGTATTCTCAGCAGCATATAGAGCCGTTGAGTTAATACTTAAAGATGATTATGGATTAGCTGATTTGTTTGTGAACTTAACAATAGATGGTGCAAAATTAGCTATTTCAATAGGTATTGCTACGGCTGCTAATACTCTAATAGTTTCTCCACTCTTAGCTGTAGGGGGAAGTCTTATGCTTGTAGCTCTTGGCGTTTTTGCTCTTGGGGTTGGAGTTTCGTTTGCTTTATATTGGTTGGATGATTATTTTAAAATTAGTGAAAGAATAATTAAAAATATAAAAAATAGAAAAAGAAATGTTCTTGTGGTAACACCTACAGCAGATAAATTTTTTAATATATGAGGTAGATATAGCCGTGGATAATATAAATAAAATAAAAATATACTTAGGTTCGCTATTTTTTTATGGCGGCGTTATTTGTGTTTTTCTCATTAAATGATTATATAGGTTTTTTAGGCGTGATAGTGTTATTCCATTTTCATGGAAGAGTGCGGGATTTATTTGGTTTACTCCTTTGCTTATTCATATTTCTTATGCTTTTTTAAGGATTGCTAAAAATAGAACAAAAAATCTCAATGGTAAAATTGGGGATTATATTTCATGTGTATCAATAGTGGGGTTTATTCTTACTTTATTTGTATCTTTTTATGTTGATGATGAATTAAAGTTGGAGGGGTATGTAACATGTAGTAAATCATCATGGATGGCTAAAAATAAGTATGTTAAGGACATTTCACTTTGTCACTAATAATATGCTCTTTATGCTTAGTTGTGTCGAATAGCCTGAAGGCTATTCGACACAACTAATGTTAATAATTTCTATCTTCCCATATTCTGTAAGCAGATGTGCCGGCTGTTTAATAAATCTAATAATTTAAGCATATACCCTAACATATAAGTAAAAATTACAATAGTAATATAAATCAAGAAATAGAAATCTAAAATGTTGTTTGTTACTTGTATTAAATTTGAATGTAAAAAAGGTGATTTAAATCACCTTTTTTATTTGGCTGTCTTCTTTTAATTTGAAATGTAAAGAGACAACGAGACAACATTACGACCATCTTTAACTGTATTAACAGATACAATAAGGTTACTTTTTTGGTTTAATTCTTTAATGGCTGGTTTTAAAATAAACTTATTCGAATCTCTAAATTGTAAATATTTATCTTCAATTCCGAACATGGTTCTAAAGCCACTAAAGCTAACAAGTCTGTCCCCTATTTCGACTTTCTGCCAGTAGCGGTGAAGGCATCGATTTATTGCGCGATCATCTGAAAGAAACGATGGGTTTTAGCAGTAATACCGAAGGTGGTTTCTTGGCTCGTCGTCGTTATTTACAAGCATTAAATACCGCAGCGGAACATTTACAATAGGGCCATGAACAATTGGTGGTTGCCCGTTCGGGTGAATTGCTGGCAGAAGAGCTGCGTCTGGCGCAGCAGGCATTGAGTGAGATCTCGGATGAATTTACTTCCGATGATCTGCCAGGAAGGATTTTTTCGAGTTTTTGTATTGGGAGGTCAGTGGGTAAAAGGCAGAAGTGGAATTTTTTTACCGGTTATAACAGGTAAAATTATATTTACCGGCTATAGCGTGTAAAAATTGATTTACCGGTTATAGCGTGTAACAATGAGGTTAACTGTTCAAATTGGTTGACCTCAAATATGAAAGTGACTAACTCGAAACAACTCAGCGCATATTTAAAAGATATCAGGCTTACTCAAAAACTTTCTCAGGGTAAAGTAGCAAGCAAAGTGGGTATTAGGCAGGATACGGTATCAAGCTTTGAGCAGCACCCAGATTCTACCAAGCTGGAGACCTTCTTTAAGATTATGTCAGCATTGAATTTGGAACTCGATATCCAGCCAAGAAACGTTACTAAGATAGATTCGTTAGTGGAAGATGATTGCACAACATCGGACTCGGTGTGGAAAGAGGAGTGGTAATGGCAGCACTGGATGTCTACATGAACGGTTATCGAGTTGGAGTATTTACCAAAGCCAATACTGGCTCCCACCATTTCAAATATGATGAGTCCTGGCTTAGGTTATCGGGTAGTCGCCCCATTTCACTGTCTATGCCTCTGCGCCATCAAGCTTATCAGGGTGACGAGGTATATAACTTTTTCGATAATCTACTGCCGGATAATCCGGAAGTCAGAAGAAGAATCGTTGCCAGGCACAATGCTGAGTCAACGCAACCTTTTGATCTGCTGGCTAAAGTGGGTCAAGATAGTGTAGGAGCTTTGCAATTGGTACCGCAAGGTACATCCGCTAATGATATCAAGAGGATTGAATATAAGCCCTTATCTGAGATGGAACTAGATAAAGTGCTAACTGGCTACCAAGCTGGCGCGCCATTGGGGATGATCGAAGAAGAGGAAGATTTTCGTATATCCATCGCTGGCGCACAGGAAAAGACAGCGCTTTTAAATATTGATGGAAATTGGTGCTTGCCATTAAATGCCACGCCGACAACACATATCATCAAACTTCCCATCGGTAAAATTGAGAGTCATTCACACTCTATTGATATGTCTGAAAGTGTGGAAAATGAATATCTGTGTATGTTGATTGCAAGGATGTTTGGACTGTCTGTTCCTCACTGCTTAATAATGAAAGTGGGAGAAATAAAAGCATTAGCAGTAGAACGATTTGATCGCAAGTATTCATCTGACAACAGTTGGATAATGCGGCTGCCTCAGGAGGATTTCTGCCAAACCTTGAGCGTGCCTTCGGCGAAAAAGTATGAGAGTCATGGTGGTCCTGGGATTCCCGAGATCATGTCCTACCTCTTGGGTTCGGTTAAAGCCGAGACTGACCGTTATGAATTTATGAAGATCCAGGTATTGTTTTGGCTGTTGGCTGCCACAGACGGCCATGCAAAAAACTTTTCACTGTTTATTGAGGCTGAAGGGCATTATCGGCTAACGCCTTTTTATGACATTCTTTCCATGTACCCTGTATTCGGAGGCAGAGGGCTTCATCCCCGAGATGCCAAATTGGCGATGGGGCTAACTGGGACGAGAGGTAGGAAGTACAATATAGAGCAGATATTCCCAAGACACTTTTTTCAAACAGCCAATGCCGCTGGATTTGATAAGGATTCGATGGCAAGAATTCTTACTGAATATGCTGAGACGGTTGATACAGTTGTCATGAATGTCAGAGGCCAGTTGCCTATAGATTTCCCTGCTCATATCAGTAACTCGATATTGGGAGGGTTACAAGCCAGAGCAAAGCGCCTGAAAATTGGGTGGGATTAACATTCTCATCAACATTATCTACAGCAAGTGCCATATAAATATGGCACCCACTCACATGATGATTTTATAACTTATTTTTTACCTGCAACATCTAGTTGCTGATAAATATAATGTTTATAACTTTCCACCAGCGCTTTATCCTGACAATCATCCAATGCTCCCCGGCAGAGATGACGCATTGTCATATTTGCTCGGTAGAAAGGTGAAGCATCCAGTTTAGCTCTCTCCATAATCATGCTGCCAAGGAATGAAATATCCGTCAGTTCATCAGTCTGAATAGATTCTCCCTGTTGCAAGTTATCCCGCATAGTAAATTGGGTGATATGACCCGGATTTGAAAATACGCCATTGTACTGATTTAGGCTGATATTGGGTTGATGATCACCAAAGTAAAGGAAAATAGTGGGCTTTTCCCGTTTAGCAACAAACTCACTGAAATCTTTAATTGCCGGATCAGAAGCTTTGATTTTCTCCATATAGTGACTGAACTTACCCACTGCCTGTGAATTTTTCACATGTCCGGTAAGCCCGTAATCATCAGTGTGATCTTCATCATATGGGCCATGTTCATACATGGTCAGTGAGAAAATAAAGAGTGGCTTATCTGTTTCCTGTGCCAAAATGTCTTTCACATAACCCAACATCTCTTGCGTAGAAATAGTCCACAAATTTTTATCGGGACTGGCGGGATATCCCAATTCCTGTGGCTGAATAATGCGATCAACGCCGAGAGTCTGATAGGCATGACCGGAATGATAAGAAGATTTATTAAATGGCGTCAAAACAACCGTGTAATAGCCATTCTGTTTCATTTCACGGAACAAGCTGTATTTCAGATGATCAACAATAAAATAAAAAACCGCATTCTTACGTGAGCCAAAATCGTCCGTATTTAAGCCAGTCAGAGCAGAAAATTCAGATAACCAGGTACCACCACCGAAAGTTTGCACCCGCATTGGGCTTTGTGCGCTGACGCCAGAATCCCGCTGGAACATATAAAGATTAGGTAAGCGGGCATCATCAGGCAGTTGATAGATATGCGGAGTCACGGTGGATTCCTGTAATAACATCACCACGTCAGGTTTAATTACTGACTGCGACACAGGTAGCACGACATTCTTAGCCTGTTGCAGAAAATAATCGGATGATTGTCCAAATTGAGGCGCATGATATTTGGCATCTTTAGCCGACATCACCATATTGGTGACGGTACCACGTCCTTTTGGTAGTGAAGATTCCCACTGCTCTCTGAATGCATTAGCGGTAGCGCTCACTTCCCATGTACAGAACGCCGCCAGAACCAAGCCGACAGTACGCCATTTGAAACCACGGAGGGGAGATGATTTTTTCCAGCTCAGCGTCATGTTAAAAATCAACCAGATAAACATTGCGACAACGCCTAAACCGGCCAGCCAATAGTGGTGTAATGTTTCCTGATTGGCAGGATCAAACATCAAGTTCAGATCGGAGAACATCAACTGCTCTTTGTAGTAATGAACTTTTATCTGATTGAGGAATTTAAAGATAATAAATAGTGTTCCGGTAAAGGCAGCGGAAAACAGTAACCTGGCTGATATAAAAAACATCAAGCCAAATATCACACCAAACACACCGACAGCAATCAGTGCCGGATAAATATCTTCACTTTTTTCAAAAACCAGAATTAAAGTTGCAATAAACAATAATCCCAGATAAACGCCCGATGTTATCTTCTTTTTCATAGCGTATTCAATCCAGTTAATAGAAAGCTAACGGTTGGCAAAAATAGCACAGATCAGTTAAATCGATGAAGCAAGACGGTGATTTTGCTGAAATCATCTATACCCGTTATCTTTCAAGTTGCCTCTTTGTTGGCTGCACTCACTCACCCCAGTCACATCGTTATCTATGCTCCCGGGGATTCGCTCCCTTGCCGTCGCGATGCATCTTGAAATCCATAGGGTATATATTTTAAATAAAAAAATCATCAGAATAGCCCATTATCGCTGAGAATATGCGACTCAGCCTGACGACGAGTAAAACCACTGCGATCAAAAAATTCCAATATTTGAATAGCCAATTTACGACCGATACCGAGTTGATCACGAAAATCCGCAGCGGTAATTGCACCATAATCTTGATTAAATTGGCGAATTAGCTCCGCGAATTGTTGAATTCGTTGGCTACAATAATAACGATCAGGAACAATCGCGATAATATGCCCCAATTGAGCGGATTTTTTCAACAAATTGCGGACTGTTGCCTCTTCTTCTTTTAAATCCGCAGCCAGGTCGCGTACCCACCACGGATCATCTGTGAAATAGGGGGCTATTCGTTGCCACAATTTTGCCTGTTCATCACTAAAAGACAAACCGTGTTCAGGAAGATATAACCAACCTCGTAATTGCTTTAGCTGTCCATCACTGAGCAATGCATCTATCAAAGTGTAAACTAGCGCTTCATCCAGCGTTGGCAGCGCCATCCGTTTCAGACGTACCCTGCCTAAACCCAGTTGATCGACATGTTGCTGGTGATATTCAGCCAAAACGTGTAGTAACTTCTGCTTTGCTAACTTGGCATTGTTCTGTGATAACACCATACCATCGGCAATAATCACATCCTCATCAACGATTAGCTGGTGGAGAGTTGCTTCCGTTAACTGACGCGCCCAAGAAAAGTGGTTGAGAGAAAGTGCGCCTCGTGGCAAATGGAGCGCTAAATTAGCTGCATGATCTGATGTTCTGGCAAGCCGCGTGAGCCAATGCAAAAATTCTGGCTGGCGCTTACCACGACGGGGGGAATTTAGATTTATCACTCGCGCGCCAGCCAATGTTTTTCTGGCACTGATATCTCGCAATATCAGCCGGTCATTCTCAACCAACCACAATGGGCTATCAAGCGCCAATTCAGCCAGCAGAGGCTTATCAGAAAGTTGATTTAGTAATGAAATTCGCCCCGTTATATGGCTGGCAGCATGATGAATATGAATTGGTTGCCAGTTTCGCAAAGGTTCATCAGTTTCTACTTCCACCAATACCTTTTCTACATGCTCAAAGGGTTTGTGGGAAAGTAGCCAATCACCACGGGATACCTGTTCTTTACTCACATCACCAGTAATATTCAGTGCAATACGTTGCCCGGCTTGAGCCGTATCGGTCTGTTGATTCTGAGCATGCAAGCCACGTACTCTGACTTGCTGATCCCGGCCGGTTAGCCAGAGGGTATCTCCCACTCTGACCCGGCCGGCCAATGCCGTTCCCGTGACTACCAGACCCGCTCCTTTTACACTGAAAGCGCGATCTATCGCCAGACGAAAACGCTGATGTAATTTTTCATGCTGCTTATTTTGCTGATGTAACTGCAACAGATGCTGCCTCAAAGGGACAATACTTTCTTCATCCGCCGCAGCCGTTACAAACAGAGGGAACTCGCTCCAACCCTGCATTGCCAGTTGATGTTCAATTTGTTGGCGGATTTCAACTATTCGTTGCGATTCCACTCGATCTGCTTTAGTGAGCGCAACTGTCATGGCCGGGCGGCCAATCAAACGCAGAATAGCTAAATGTTCTCTCGTTTGAGCCATTACCCCATCGTCACAGGCAACCACTAATAAAACATGATCAATACCTCCGATCCCTGCCAACATATTAGCGAGGAATTTCTCATGTCCGGGCACATCGATAAAACCAACCGAAGAGCCATCCGGTTGCGGCCAATAGGCATAACCTAAATCGATGGTCATCCCGCGCTTTTTCTCTTCCGGCAAATGAGCTGTATTAACGCCGGTAATCGCTTGAATAAGTGTGGTTTTACCATGATCAACATGGCCCGCGGTGGCAAAAATCATAATAGTTTTAGAAAATTATTGTATTTCAGAAAATTACAGCAATAGTGCCTGCAATAGCGCTTTTTCATCTTCAAGACAGCGTAAATCCAGCCATAAACGTCCGCCAGAGATACGACCAAGAACGGGTTTCGATAATCCACGCCAGCACCGGGCCAACCGCTCTAACGAGCTCCCCTGACCATCAACGGCAGCGAAAGTCAAAGCCCAACTTGGCAGACGATCAACCGGCAGCGAACCACTGCCAATCTGTGAATAACATGGTTCATCACGAACAATAAATTGGTCACCGTAATGTGCTTGAAGCTGAGGTAATAGCTGTTGTGCCATATCATGCATTTGTTGTTGTGAACGGGTTAACAAACGTAACGTTGGCAATTGTTGGCAAAGCTGTTCGGGGCGCTGATATAACCGCAATGTAGCTTCTAAAGCGGCCAGCGTCATCTTATCTGCCCGCAAAGCGCGTTTTAGAGGATGACGCTGGATTGCTTCTATCCAGTGTTTCTTGCCTAGAATAATGCCAGCTTGTGGTCCCCCCAGTAATTTATCACCAGAGAAAGTGACCAGATCGATGCCCTGATTCAGGTAATCTTGAGGCATAGGTTCGGCTGGCAATCCATATTGCGCCATATTGATCATGGAACCGCTACCCAGATCAATTGCAGTAGGAATTTGTGAGGTTATTCCCAGAGTGGCCAATTCACGGCCAGACACTTCCGCGGTAAAACCTTCAATATTGTAGTTACTGGCATGCACTTTCATAAGGAGAGCGGTCTCTTCATTAATCGCTTGCCGATAATCTTTCAGATGAGTGCGGTTCGTTGTGCCGACTTCAACTAATCGGCATCCTGCCTGAACCATTACATCAGGAATACGGAATGCGCCACCAATTTCCACTAATTCGCCACGAGAAACCACAACTTGCTTACCGGATGCTACGGTTGCCAGCAATAACAACACCGCCGCTGCATTGTTATTAACAATACAGGCATCTTCCGCCCCGGTTAATTCACACAGTAAATCCGCCAAAGCATGGTCACGGTGTCCACGTCCGGCGTTATTGAGGGAATATTCCAACGTTACAGGTGAACGCATCACTTGTGTTACCGCTTCAATCGCTGATTCTGCCATTAATGCTCGGCCAAGATTGGTATGAATCACCGTACCACTAAGATTAAACACCGGCTTTAAAGCCAAAACTTGTTTCTGTTCCAGTTGCTGACCAAGTGCCAAGGCCCAGTTATCACACCAATCAGGCAGTACCTGATACTGCTTGATATTGATTCTGGCCTGCTCCTGCATTCCTCTTAATGTGGCAGTGACCAACGTCTGTCCATATTGTTCCACGAATGGGGCTATCTGTGGCTCATGCAATAGACGATCAATGGCGGGGAGCAGGCTGTACAACGGGTATGGTTTATGTGTCATGGCAATTCCGTCAACTCACTATTACTCATTTGGGAACAAAAACGGGTTGATGCTACTGCGGACAAAGCCTTCCTCTTCCATTTTGGCATCGAGGATCAGTGAAGCTAGATCATCAGCAACAGCTTCAACTTTCGGATCTTTCTCCTGATAGAGAATTTTCAAATAACTACCACAATCGCCGCAACTTTCCGCTTTCACAGCGGCGTGCTCACTATCTAGTGACCAATAATTAAGATCGCGTGTCTGTTCGCAGTTACTGCATTTTACCCGTACCACATGCCATTCACTTTCACACAAACTACAATGCAGATAACGCAACCCGTTGGTTGTGCCAATATGAACGACACTAGAGACCGGCATACTGTTGCAAACTGGGCAAAACTGACGATGTTCACCATATTCTGCCCTCGCTTTTCCTGGGATTTGATTTGCCATTTGTGCCCAATAGAGGGAAAGTGCCGCCCAGATAAAAAGTGCTTTTTCAGGGCTGACTTTACTGAATTCATTTTTCAGCAGAGCATCGGCCATCTGTTCCAGCTCCTGTTCTGGCGCTTTTTCTAGATTATCCAGAGCGGCATTAACATGTTCCGACGCATCTGGCAGTAATTCTGCTATCAGAGAGTGAAGTAATTTTTGCCAGTGTTCAGTACGTTGGAAGGTTTTGCAATCCAGAGGCGGTTTACCTTCAATGACAGATTTTTCTAAGATATCTGCTATCTCCATTTTCAATGGATTATCATGCAACGCTTTTTGCTGAGCTTGGGCAACTTGTGCTGAAAAGTTAAGATAATCAACGAATGGGCTCTCTTTTGCCAATTGTTGCAGGCGTTCTGCTCGACGCTGATAAAGATTTTTCAGATTAGCAAAAAGCAATGGCGGGATATAATCTGCTGTTTTTTCATTGGTGCGATCTTTGCTCAGTTGTTCTTGAGGAACGATGTGAATACTCATTAAGTTCTATCTTCCTGCTATCTGCTTTGGGGCTTTCAGATTAATAATAATCTTAAGCTTGTTTTTAGCGTTCAGCATAGATCAAAAGTGGTTTCTGGGCTACAGAGATAATACTTGAAATTATGTGGTCGGTAATAATCAATATATTCATGAAATGGTTGTCAATATTTTTATAATCATTCATTCTTAGTGTGAATTTGCTGAAATAAAAATATTGTTAAGGCATATCTTTTAATTTAATCTTAAAAACCCCTAAAAAGAGTTAATTGTGATTTTTAACATTTCTTTCTATCATATTTTATATAGTCTGATAGTTAATTACTTACGGCTAAAAAAATATAATTAAAGTGAGTAAGCAATGGTCAAAGATGAATCAAATTTTCATTATCTCATAAGGAAAAGATAGCAAAGTTAATAATTACATTTTGGGCTGAAAGTGTTTCAACTATATATGGTTAGTTATAGTGGTACTATGTTCTATACCCGTCATCTTTCAAGTTGCCTCTTTGTTGGCTGCACTCACTCACCCCGGTCACATAGTTATCTATGCTCCCGGGGATTCGCTCCCTTGCCGCCGCGATGCATCTTGAAATCTATAGGGTATATATAATAACCTCATTTAAAAATACAGAAAGGGTAATTCAATGCTAATCGATCTCATTACGTCATATAGAAAAACCGCGGCAATCTATACTTTTGTTGATGCTGGTTTATCTATTCACTTTAAAAATGGAGACTATGTAGATATTAACAAACTTGCCAGTCAATATGGTATTGATTATTCAAGACTTAATCGACTATGTGATTTCTTAATTGAAATAGGAGTATTGGTTAGCAGCAACCACGGGGTTGCACTTTCTGAGGAATGCAGTGCACTTGCTGATCCTAATAGCGTAGAATTCTTAACAGTAAAATATGAAATCAATTCAGAACATTGGGATTCTTGGTTAATGTATCCAAAATCCTTGCTGGAAAACAATGGCAAATCGGCATTTGAAATGGTGCATGGAAAATCATTCTTTGAGCATTTGGATAGTAATAAGGGATTAAAATCAGATTTTGATGCTTTAATGTCAAAATACACAAATAAAATAATTAAAGAATTGCTTGTTATTTATGATTTTAATAAACATAACAGAATATTAGATCTGGGGGGTGGAGACGGAGAGCTTTTGATCAGAATCAGTAAACAGGTCAAAGGAAAAGATTACGCTGTATTGGACAGATATAATGAAATGCCTATTTCAGAAGGTGTAAATTTCATAAGTGGAGATTTTTTTAAGCCAATTCCGACAGGTTATGATTTATATATTTTAAAAAATGTTCTCCATAATTGGCCTGATAATGATGCTATATCCATTTTGAAGAACTGCCGAGAAGCGATGGATAATAACACAACCCTTCTGATAATAACCTTAATGAAAAAACCACAATCCTTGGTAGTTAAATCTGTGGATATATTAATGGATATGCTATTTTTAGCGAAACAACGTTATTTGTCTGAATTCGAAGATATAGCTAGCCACGCAGGACTTGTTATTCGATCTTATAAAGATTTAGATGAAATATTTTCACTTATAGAATTAGGGGTAAAATAAATTATTAGGGATTTAGGATCATTTCCAAAAGATGATTATATTTATAATTGATCGTTGGGAAATATATATATAAAATGTGGCATCAAAATATTTGATGCCACATTTTATTTTATGTTAATAATTAAATGTATACCCAATGGATTTCAAGATGCATCGAGACGGCAAGGGAGTGAATCCCCGGGAGCATAGCAAACTATGTGACCGGGGTGAGCGAGTGCAGCCAACAAAGAGGCAACTTGAAAGATGACGGGTATATAAGTATTAAAATAGAAAGCAAACTTACTCTCTGATAATAAAAACGATTGGTAGATTCACATAATAAGTGCAACATCGTTAATCTGGAAGTAAACATGTTCGTATTCCCTTAAATAATTCATTCGGTGTTTTCCCACCCCGTGTTTTTCGGGGGCGATTATTTAATCGGTTTACCACAAAATTTATTTCCTGATCAGAGATTTCATTAAAATCGGTTTCCTTTGGAAAGTATTGTCTGATTAACCCATTGATATTCTCATTG
>NZ_CAWNXG010000048.1:0-33125 GCF_963878145.1 Photorhabdus sp. S10-54
CAGTAAAGTTCTTCTAAAGTAGTCATAGCCTGAGGATCCCCACGATTTTGTTTTCTAAGCAAAAACTTTGATCGTGCCTCAGGCACTTAGTTCCTTTTTTCTTTTCTTCCTTATCCAGAGTTCAGGTTAACTAAAGACCTTAATGCTTCTTTACTTTCAGTCTTCAATGTTTCCTTAATACGATCACCTAATGGAGTTTCTAAGCTATCAGGGATTACTTTGAGAACTTCTAAACCCTCAGCGGTTAATACGGCTCTATGACAACCTTCAGAGCTCATAGTCCCTGCCAAATAACCATTCGTCATGAGCCAATCCACGGTATCCAGAAAAAATCTATGATCTTCTACTGTAGTACAAAGTTCATCAGAGGATGTTCCATCAGAATATTGAAGGGGTTCACCGATTATCTCTGTGGATAAAAGATCTATTTTTAAAGGAAATGACTCATATAATTTCCCAAATATAATACCTACAATTTCATTAAATTTTTCTATGTTTGTAGTAGACATAAATATCCTATTTGTTTCTAAAGTTTCAATTTCAACGTTCCACCAGGTACATTCTGTTGATCTAAACAAACAGATTGGCAAGCTGATTTAGATATAGATAAAACTGTTTCGTTATCTTCTATATCAAGAAAACAATTATTCCCATTAGCTATATAATCATTGGGCAGTTTGGCATTTTCATCAATATGAAATTTGATAGTTGTGCGTGAAGGATAACTGTTTTCGTAAACTGTGATGTCAGTAAATTGATCAGAGTATTTATCCAATCCTGGGCACATTTTTCTAATAGTTGGCAATAATCGATTGATAGTGGGATCATCTGTTGCTATTGAGAACACAGGGGCTGGAGCTTTTTCAGACTCAATCTGAACGCTATTTTCTGTTCCATCACCACACCCCGCCAAAATAAATATTGCGGGAATTAATAACTTACGCACAGCTCATACCCTTATATAAAATAAAAAATAACTATATTTTTAAGAATTTCTACGTCGCAAGATTACGTCTATGGTATCAATAACATTCTGATTTTCACCTATTATCCTATTTTCTATCTTCCTGTTCTTGTCCATTTTTTTTCCACAAATCATCATCAGTACGGTCCAAGAGATAAAGATTATTAATGTCTTATCATTAACTGCCAATACATTAGTAGATCCTCCACCAAAAAACATCATATAAGCGTTCCATAGGGGAAACGTAAATGCTATAAGCACGAGGCTAAGTAATAGCAAGCAAGGTGTATTGATGTAATAACGCCATTTAGCATCTTTATTTTTTATAAGTAATTCTCGTTTTATAGCAAGTAACTCCCGACTATCCCTTTCATGAAGCTCACGTGACCGAGATGGCGTGGGGTTAATATTGACGACTGAACCTACATGAATAGAGCCATGATTATTGCCACCAACGCTGATGGTTATCTGTCGTTCCTGCCCATCTTGGGGAAGTTGTTTAAGGCTATCAAAAACTTGTCCTGCTAATGTTTGTAATTCTTCATCTCTTCTGTTCATGCAAATCCTTTATTTTTTTAATGATTAACAACCAGTTTTAATACTCTATCAATTCTACTGTCATCGACAGCCGACTCTTTGATTAAAAAGTTATATATTTTTGATGATTGCAGGACGAGTTCATCGGGTGTCCAGCGGCGATTAGCCTGTTGTGCCATCGAATCTAGTTTATGAACAATTTTTCCCAGTAATTCTTCATCTATCTCACTGTTTTTGTAAGCGGTAGAGGCTGACTTTTCAACTTGTCCTGTGATCAGGTACAACACATCAAGACCAGCTTTTGCCCAAAGGCTTATAGCGTCAGCCCCTGGTGCAGATTCATCTTTTTCCCACCTTATCTGTGATTTTCTTGATGCGCCAACCATCTCCGCGAAATCAGACTGACTAAACCCCAATCGCTCACGCTCTTTTTTTAATCTCTCACCAAGAGACATTTTTGTCACCAAAACCCTTTACAAGTCCCATTAATGGGACAATAATGTCACATATCGTACAAACATCATTGCATTACCGGAGGCCATTGCATGACACCCGATAAAATTAAAAGCCGCTTTCAACAACACGGCATCACTATTACCCAATGGGCACAGGATAACGGGTATTCCCGTGAAGCTGTATACCGAGTTCTTAATGGACAATCCAAAGCTAATTACGGAAAGGCCCATGAAATAGCTGTAAAGCTAGGTCTGAAAACGCCTAGTTTAGGCATTTAAATTTAGCCTAACTATTTTATCACTCTATGTAACAGATTATCACATATTGAAAAGGGAGAATGTGACATGCGCAAAATTAACGTTTCCAGTTCTGGTACGCGCATATTACGAGTTCTTAAGGCTCTACGTGGTCATTCCTTGTCTGGGATGAGTAATGGTGAATTAGCGGAATTACTGGGGGAATCTCCTGCAAATATTAATCGTGCACTAAATACATTAATAGAAGAAGGGCTGGCGCAAAAACTGGGTAGCGGCAGATATGCACCCGGTATGCAATTACTGCAAATAGCACAATCGTTCTCAAATGAAATGGCTAACACCCAAGCCAAAATTACAGAAATGAATCAGCGCGTTTTAGCTGGTAGCAGAAATTAATTAACAAGAGATTCATACAATGGCACGCTCAAAAAATACAACATCAGTAAAACTAGCCGAAGATGTTCAACTTGCTGACGATCTGCAGGTCAATCTCAACGCTATGACAACACACCGCCTGCAAATCATGGAACAGTTTGGGGATGGTCTGCCATATGAACGTGAACGTATCGTTCACGAAACCCGTTTCTATATGGCTCAGAGTGCTGAAGCGATGTTGGAAGCTGGGAAGCGCCTCATTATTCTTAAAGAGAATGAACCTCATGGTGAATTTGTTGACATCGTTAAGGATCAACTCGGTCTGGAACCTCGCATTGCTCAAAAAATGGCACAAGCTGCACTCAAATTTCTTTCACCTGGATTAGAGACAAAAGCGAAAACGTTTTCGCTTTTGGGACGTTCCAAACTGTATGAATTGATGCTTGAAGACGATGATGAACTGTCAGAATTGGCTGAAGGTGGCACTGTAGCAGGTTTGACATTAGATGATATTGATCGCATGTCTGTCCGCGAACTACGTAAGACCCTACGTGATACACGCGCTGATCTGGAAATTTCCCGCCAGACGGTGCAGGAAAAAAAGGAACTTGTTAGTAATTTGATTGAGGAGAAATCTGCAATCCAGCACAAACTTCAGCGCCGAATTAATCATGAAAAACCTGAAGAGGAAGGTGCTGCTTTGACACAAGAGGTTAATTCATTGTCTTTTTCTGTTGATGCCGCTATCACCAATCTTTTCAATGGATTTGAAACGCTTAATGGCCATACCACACGTACTGACATTAGCCATGTTGGGTTTATGGCAGGCGTACTCGATGACCTTGAAGTCAAAATTCGTAACCTGCGTAATCACTTTAATCTACCTGAGTACAGAGAACACAGCATTGTTCCTGATTGGGCTAAAGAAGGTGTGGAGGCAGAAGAGGAAGGATTTAAACGACCAGAATGGATGGATAAGGAAGAGGCACATGAATAAATCTGAATTGAAAAAATGCTTGAAAAGAAACTGACGGAATAAGGGTAATAACATGAATACCACAATAACCGAACGATTAGTTTCTATTGCACAGGCAGCACATAAAGCCGGACATGGCGGTAAAGAGGCAATATATCGGGCGGCTTGTGAAGAGCTGTGTATGTCACGTTCAACGTTGATTAAAAAACTCGGTGAAGTTTTTGGCAAAAAACCACGTAAGAAACGTTCTGATGCAGGCAATAGTGCACTGACACGTGAAGAAGCAACTTTGATTTCAGGGATATTGATGGAGGCCACTCGTAATACAGGGAAACGGTTATATAGCCTCGAACAAGCCGTTAATGATCTGCGTTCAAACGGCCTGATTCATGCAGGCCATATTGATACCGAAACGGGCGAATTTTCTCCGTTATCTATTGACGCTATTAGTCGTGCATTGCGCCAGTACAAACTTCATCCTGAACAGTTGAAAGTGTCTGCACCCAGCCTACAATTAGCTAGCTTGCATCCTAATCATGTATGGGAATTAGACGCCTCAATTTGCGTACTGTATTACCTAAAAAATCCTAATAAAAATAATGGAGTTGACAGTGGATTACGCATGATGCCTGTGGCTGAATTTAATAAAAATAAGCCGAAAAATCTGGCTCGTATTATTAATGATCGTGTCTGGTCGTTTGAATTAACAGATCATACAAGTGGCTGGATATATGTTGAATACTTATTTGGCGGTGAAACCAGTCAGAATTTTACTTCTGTATTAATTAACGCAATGCAAGATCGCGGTGACGCAGATGTATTACACGGTGTACCCCAAATTTTATTTACTGACCCCGGTTCAGCTTTGACAGCACCTACACTACGTAACTTGTGCAAAGCTCTAGGCATTCAAATGATACAACACAAGGCCCGTAACGCCCGTGCTACAGGCTCTGTTGAAAAAGCGCGTGACATCATTGAACGCAATTTCGAGTCCGGTTTACGTTTTCGACAGGTTGATGATATTGATGAGCTTAACCGTCTGGCACGGCTATGGCGTATGAAATTTAACCGTAGTGCAATACATAGTCGACATGGACAAACCCGTACAGATTGCTGGTTAAAAATCACAGCAGAACAGTTAGTAAAAGCACCTGCCATTAACGTTTGTCGTGAACTGGCAATTGGCGCACCAGAAAGCCGTAAAGTACAGGCAACCTTGCGAGTATCTTTCAGGGGACGTGAGTATGACGTCAGTACCGTTCCTAGCGTGAGTGTTGGTGATTCAATCATGATCACCCGCAATCCTTGGCGTGACGAAGAGGCACAGGTAGTCATTACTGGTGAAGATGGCTTTGATGTTTTCCATCTTGTTAATGAAGTCACTAAAGATGAGTACGGTTTTGCCATCGGCGCACCTGTAATTGGTCGTGAATTCCAGGCCATTCCTCAAACAATTGCACAACGTAATTTAGCCGAAATTGAACAGAAAATCATGGGGACAAACAGCACGGCTGAAACTGAAATAGCGCGTAAATTGAAAACACTCCCCCTCAATGGTCGGTTTGATCCATATTTGGATATTGAACATAATGATGCACCAACGTATATGCCAAAACGTGGACAAGCTTCTACAGTACATAGTCCACGTATTGAACAGCTTATGAACCCCGTTGATGTTGTCAAAATTTTACGTGAACGGTTCCAATCACATGGCAAAACATGGTGTGGTGAGTTTTATCAGCAAATAGTTAAACGCTTTCCTAATGGTGTTCCAACAGATCAAATTGATGAGTTGGTTGATGAATTCATGGGGCAATCAGCAATTGTTGCACGCAGTATTATCAACGGTAATTAGTTTTTCATTGTGTATATTTAAGGAAAAGAAAATGGCGATTAAAGTTCATAATCCACTACCTTCATTGGAAACTCAAATTACAACTAAGGTTTATTTATAAAAGTGATACAATTTTTTTCGTGAAATTCATTATAACGTAAGAAATATACAGGATATTTGGCCAGGGAATGATGTTGCTATCTCTTATTATCAATGGCATATGCAAAAATAAAGGTAGCCGCTTAACGGGGGGATTATTATGCTGGTGTTTAAACAGCAGTTACAGACACATCAGTTAACGCAAAGTGCAGCAGCAAGTGCTGCGGGAATTTCAGCGGCGGCGTTGGCTCAAATTGTTAATCACAATATATGGCCAAGGCAGAACATGGATGCAATTCGTCAACGTATTACTGATTTCTTGGCAAGAAAAGGTATCGATACCGCAAAAAGTTTTGAGGTGGTACAAGCAACCGATAAATTAGATACCTATGCCGATAATAAAAATACAACCTTCATTTCCAAGGATGAAAACATGTTACTAAAAAAACAAGTATTATTTCCAGCTACGAAAAAGCACTTTGGTTTATTTCGTGATCCATTTGAAGATAGTGCAATTCAAAGTGCTGAAGATGTTTTTGTGACTCCAGATAGCCGTTATGTGCGGGAAGCAATGTATCAAACAGCCCGCTATGGTGGTTTTCTGGCAGTATCAGGGGAATCGGGTTCAGGTAAAACGACACTGCGTCGTGATCTTATTGACCGTATTAACAGGGAAAATACCCCCGTTATTGTTATTGAACCCTATGTATTAGCAATGGAAGACAATGATGTAAAAGGTAAGACCTTGAAAGCATCAAACATTGCTGAAGCTATTGTGAATACCTTAGCGCCATTGGAAAACTTGAAACGATCGCCTGAAGCACGCTTCCGCCAGTTGCACAAGATATTGAAAGACAGTTCACGGGCTGGCTATCAGCATGTGTTAATAATAGAAGAAGCACACTCGTTGCCTTTACCAACATTAAAACACCTTAAACGATTCTTTGAACTGGAAGATGGATTTAAAAAACTGTTATCGATCATTTTGATTGGTCAGTCTGAGCTGGAATTAAAGCTATCGGAACGTAATCAAGAGGTTCGTGAAGTAGTACAACGTTGTGAGGTTGTTAATTTGTTTCCTCTTAATGATTATCTAGAAACATTTCTGGATTTTAAATTTGGTCGTGTAGGTATGAATACTAACAAGATCTTAGATAATAGCGCTATTGGTGCTATCCGTGACCGTTTATGTCTTAGTCGGCATAGCGGTAAAGAGACCGTTAGTTTATTATATCCATTAGCTATTGGAAACCTGATTATTGCAGCGATGAATATGGCTGCAATTAATGAGATATCTATGGTTGATGCCAATATTATTCGCAGTGTTAGCTAAAGATATCATTATGAGAAAAAGTTCTACTTAACAATTAATATTGGTAATATTCATATTAAAACTGCCTTATCACAAGTTAAATATGCAAGGCGTATTCGACTAATTTTTGGTTTTATTAATTTCAAGTTGGTTACAACAAGGATGTAACATACCATAACCAGAGAAATAGAAGTCTTGGAAATATTAATACTGACATTTCATTATCGATCTATTTGAAAAAAATTTTCTTTGTTGAGGAAAAGAAGTGGATATATTGGTATTAATAAATACATTCATTAAGTAACAGGTAATTAAATATGGTAAAAATAAAAATTCTGTTTAAAGCTAAATCCGCTTTCTACACCCCGCAATTATGTAAATAAAGCTATTGTAAAAGATATTAATGGAATATCAATTAATTCAGGAAAAGAAAATTTTTCAATTATCCTATTTGGACAGAAAATTAAGTAAGGAACATACTTATGAAAATAACATGTAATCACTGCAAACAACCTGTTGAAAAAATGAATCTAAAACAAGCCAAGGTTATCCAGACTCCTGAGTTTGGTGAGTGGGTTGTTGATTTAATCTTGGTTTGTCCACATTGTAGTCAGCAATACGGTGTATCTGTGGCAACATGGGATTTACAACCACTAGAGACCACTCATGGATAAAACGGTCTTATACCGAAAAGCCAGGTTCAGTAATATCAAGTTAATGCTGACTATTTTGGTTTACTCAATTAGAGAGTACATAGCAGAGGATGAATAAGATGGCAAAACAGAAACTTATTCAGCTTATTCATATTGCACATAGTAATCTAAAACTAGATGAAGATACGTATCGCCAGATGCTACTTTCAGAGACCGGAAAAGCCTCTACGCGGGAAATGGATATCCCGCAGTTAACTCGCGTTTTGGATGCGATGAAAAAGCGCGGTTTTAAGATTAAATCCCCTAAGAAATCCAAAACATCGCGTTCATTAGATTGCCACCCCCACTCAAAGAAGATACGTGCATTGTGGTTGGAAATGGCATCTATAGGTATTGTTCATAATAGTTCTGAACAAGCCTTAGCTCACTGGGTTAAGCGTGAAACAGATATTGATGATTTACAGTGGTTGGATTCAGGCCAAGCCAGCAGCATTATTGAAAAACTGAAGAAGTGGCGGAACCGCGTCACGAGGAAAAAGTATGAATGATGTGAATAACTTTCGTAGCAAAGGTCCTGAACTGCTGGTAGAACTGGCACAGCACACAGCCTGTACGGTCAGTGAAATAATCCATGTTGAGCCTGCGTTAGCTGAACAAATTGGCGAAGCTGTTGCGAACCATATGATGCAGGTTTGGGGCGGTCAAAATGTCTATTTTCCTATGGGCATGGTTTGGAAAGTCAGCCTCCGTGATCGTGAGATTTTCAACGAGTTTAACGGTAAAAATCATCATGATCTGGCTCGCAAGTTTGGTGTTTCTATTCAATGGATTTACAGCGTAGTGAAGCGTATTCGAAAGGAGGAACTAGATCGCCTACAAGGTAAGTTATTCGATAACGAATCTGAATAGGCAGGTCAAACTGATTGAGCTTAGTAAAATTAGATGGCAGACTAAGCATGATTCTCGTTCGGTCTGCCTTTCAAATACTGAAAAGGATTTACAATTGAATCTCCATAACTTCCCACTTAGTCCAGTTTTTTCCCATAATTATCTTTCAGTTCCCTGTCAAATATCTTACTTATGATCATGAGAAGCCCTCTCTTGGATAAAATGCCAGTGATGACCTTAGGTTTGACAATGGCCCCTTCAATTAAGAGGCCTTGCTTATTTTGATCCGAATATCAAATCAGTAACGAACCATCACAGATTTCAATTCAGTATAGTGCTCAATAAAAGCGCTACCGAATTCACGACCGATACCTGAGGATTTGGTACCACCGAATGGTAATGCCGGATCGAGGAATGTATGCATATTGACCCAAACGGTCGCCGCTTCGATACGCGGGATCATGCGCATGGCTTTGCTGAGAGCATTGGTCCACAAACTCGCCGCTAAACCAAATGGCGTGCTGTTCATCAACCCAATGAGTTCTTCTTCATCGTTGTAGCTGAGGAAAGTCCCAACAGGGCCGAATGTCTCTTCCTTCATCAATGAGTTTTCAGGGCTGTTAGCACGAATCACTGTTGGCGCCACAAAGAAACCCGGCACGGCCAGAGCATGACCTCCGTAAACAATCTCACTGCCTTCTTGACGAGCTTGCTCAAACAGGGACAGGATCTTGTTATAGTGCGCTTTGTTTGCCAACGGCCCCATTTCTGTCGATTCATCCAGAGGATGAGCCAATCTTCATTGCCGCGAGTTTTTTAGACAACAATTTCAGCACGTCATCCATATGGCTTGCAGGAATATAGAAACGTTCCGCCGCCGTGCCAATGATATCAATCCGCATTATTACTTCCGGCATATCTTTACGGAATTACCCAAACGTGCTCCTGAAGAAAGTGTTGATGATCTGATGCCGTAGAATGTTGTGATCTCCACTAAGGAGTTATAAGAGTTCACTACTTTATAAGCGCTTACGCTGGATCAAAGCACTAGCTTCTCACTTCTGGTTTTTGAATGAAATGTTGATCATTTTCACTTCCATAGCCCAATTCAGTATATTATCCACCCTAAAAATAAACATATAAATTTAACTGCAAATAATGACATTAACATATCAGATAATATATTAAATTCAACTTGCACTGAAGAATGCAACCATTTTTCGTTCAATGGTAAAAACAAATATTTCCTTTCTCCAGAAAGATCTATGAGGTCTACTGACTCTATTAATATTGCTTCCGGGGGAAATATTACATTAGAAGGGTTAACTTTATCAACCGATGGAGATATTTTCTTAAACTCTATTAAGGATATTAGTTTAATTCCTAAAAACAAGATAGGAAATAGTTATACTTACAATACTAGACTTATAAATCATGAAGGACGTCCATCAGATGTCGAATATAGTCCAACTGGATTTGCAGCAGAAGATTTTGGAACAAGAATATTTACAAAAAATGGTATAATATCTAGCGGAGGAAATATTTTCGGAAATACTGTTCAGATCAATACTAAAAATAATTTACTAATTCGATCAGGAAATAATATTAAATTAGCAGCATCTGATTATGAAAATAGAACCGGTTCAAATGCTACTAATAAATTCGAAACTACCGAAAATATTTCAATTTCTAATATTCATACAAGTGGAAATTTAACATTATCAGCTAATAATGTTATTTCTATGGTTGCTTCTAAATTATCTACTGGTGGGGATATGAATCTATCTGCTGGTGGGGATATGAATCTATCTGCTGGTGGGAGTATAGGTTTTGAAGCGGCTAATGTACACACTGAGAATTTTCATATAAGTAAAAGTGGTGGTTTTTCTGAAACAATTAGTGATCTTAGTAAAATAACACCAAGAACTGTTGAATTAAGTAGCAGTAAGAATTTATCTATTTTAACCGAAGGTAATATTTTATTTCAAGCTACTAAACTAATGGCTAAGGGAGCTATGAACATAGCTGCTAAAGGCGGATATTTATATGCTCAAGCTCAAGAAGATATCAGCCATTACACAACTAAAAGTAGTAGCCGTAATTGGTATGGCAAGAAAAAAACATCTACTCATGTTCATCACGAAGTACATAATAGAGTTACTGAATTTATCGCAGAGGGAGATATTAATTTATTAAGTCATGATGATAGTACTTATGAAGCTAGTAAAATTGAAACAAGTAAAAATGCCACTCTTACTAGTACTCATGGTAAGATAAATTTTAAAGCTGTTAAAGATACAATATTTGACCAAGTTATTAGCCAATCTAAAGGTTTTTTCATTAAGAATCAAGATAAAGGATATTCAAAAGAAACTTGGGTATTACCATCTGTTCATATCGGAGGTAAGTTAACTATTGAGGCAACAGAGGGAATTACTGCAGATGTTAAAGTAAAAAATAAAGAAATCTTGCAAAACACTCTAGATATTATCGGTAATACTCCGGAAACAGCTTGGTTAAAAGAATTAAGTAAACGTCAAGATGTACATTGGAATGAAGTTCAAGACGCTTATAGTAGTTGGAATTATGAAAACAAAAGTTTGAATCCTGTAGTAAGTGCAGCTATAGCAATAGCGGTTGCGGCAGTTACTGCTGGAGCCGGTTTAACTCTTACAGCAGCAGGAAGTGCAGCTACTACAGCGGGAAATGTAGCTACTGCTGCAGGAGCCAGTGCAACTACTGCTGCAACAGTGAGCTCTGCTGCATACGGGGCAGTTCAAACTGGAATGGCAGCTTTAGCCTCAAAAGCAGCGGTATCTCTTATTAACAACGAGGGGGACTTATCTAAAACCCTTAAAGATATGGGTAACAGTAAAACTGTTAAATCAATTGCCACTTCAATGGTAATCGGAGGGGCATTATCTGGATTTGATCAAGCTATGGGTTGGACCCAAGCAAAAAATGGAGCAGCTGGGGCAGCTGGAACAAATGAAGCAAGATTACCTTTATTAAGTAACAAAGATTGGATTCAAACAGCTCAACGAGTGGCTGGTCAATCTATCATTAGCTCTAGTTTAAACACTGCTATCAATAGAGGTAGCTTCAAAGATAATTTCACTACAGCGCTGTTATCTACCACCGCTAATCAAATCCACGCAGAAGGCGCTCATCAAATAGGAAATTACTTCGATAGCAAACAATTAAATGCATTGGAGGAAGCTGGGAGAGCAATTAGTCACGCAGGCTTATCTGCTTTAGCGGCAGAGATCAGCGGCAGTGACGCCAAAGGGGCAGCAGCAGGTGCTTTAGCTACTTCTTTAGCATATGCAGCTCTAGGAAATACTTTTGAAGATCCTCTTGATGTTCAAGCTAGTGGTAAAATCATTGGTGGCGTTGCAGGAGCCTTTATTTCAAATAGCGCAGCAGGAGCTTACAGTGGAGCTGATGCTGGTGAAATAACCATAATTTACAATGGATTAGCTCATAGTCTAGCTGCTATGAAAGCACAAGATCCAGAAGCTATAAAAAACTGGGAAAAAGGTGTAAGCGAAACTTGTTCTCCAAACCCACAATTATGTCAAGAAGCGGCAAAGATTGTAGCTAAAGAAGCATCCGAATTCATTCCTGGATATGGAGATATTAAAGCATTTCACGATGCAGAAACTACAAATGATTATCTAGTAGCAACATTAGGAATTTTTCCTGCCGCAAAAGTCGTTAAGGTACTCAACAAATTATCAAAGGCGGTTGATGCCGGAGATGTTAAAACGGCTAAAAAAATTATAACTGAAGCTAAAACTGAAGCAGTTTCAGTAAAATATTTTGGTCAAGATAGAAAATATTGGAAAGATGAACCAATAAGTTTTGAGCATGGTAATGTTAAAAATAAAGTTTATCAACGGAATGATTTATTTGATCCTCATGCAAAAGACCCAAAAGGAAGAACCAATATTGAAAGAATGAAAACAGCGGGGTTAGCTCCTGTAGGTGCCGATGGCAAATCTATAACACTTCATCATATGACTCAAAAACACACTGGTCCTATAGCAGAAATCAATCAAGAATTTCATTCAAAAAATACTAAAGTTATACATGTAAATACCAATAAAATTCCATCGGGTATTGATCGTAATAAGTTTAATAAATGGAAACGTGAATATTGGAAAGAAAGAGCTAAAGAGTTTGAAGATAAAAAATAATCAGTTACCATATTGACTTTATAACTGATTTAGTTTAGAAAATATGGCTGTTAGAACAGCCATATTTTTAATCATATATTTATCAAAATCATTATAATTTAGAGGTAGACTATGAGTATCGAGTTTGTAAAAAAAGCAATTTCATTGATTAATGAAAATCAAGATATAGCTGATTTTGAAGGTATTGAAGATAATTCATTAATTGATCTAGCAGAAGAAACTCTCAGTTTAAAATTTCCTGATAGTTATAGATTCTTTCTTAAAAATTTAGGGTGTGGAGATATAGCAGGAGAAGAATTTTATGGTATAATTAACGGAAATTTTAATGTTTTAAGTGTTCCAAATGCTATTTGGTTAACCTTATCAGAGCGAAAAGAGTCTAATTTACCAGATAATTACGTGGTTATATATTCGACAGGAGATGGAGATTATATGGTTTTAGATTGTAATAAGAATAAAAAAGGGTTAAATGAAGTTAAATTATGGTCTCCTGGGGTTGAAGAAGAATTCACATTCATTCCTTATTTTAACGATTTTGGTGATTTTTTCTATGAAACAATTTCTAATGCATTAGATTAAATTCTACCTGATTACCATCGAACCTTAGCTAGTTTTAGTAAGCACTCAAACATTTTTTTAAGACTAAAGTGCCAATTGAATCTAAAACAGAATTCTCCAAAATAACGAGGTAAATGCTTTTTGCTGATTACATGAACCGAAGCTGGATTCAACTAAAAAGTGCAACACGTCTCCCCGTATGGACTTCCTATAGCGTTAGTCCATATTAGTACCTTTCTAGGTGTCAAATTAAGCTGAAATTCCAGATCACTGATCTCCTCATTAGTTAAGTCACCAAAGTCAATCCCTCCGGCCAACGACTACGTATTAATCCATTAGTGTTTTCGTTGGTTCCTCTCTGATAACTAGCATAAGGACGCGAAAAATGTATTTTCGTATCAATATGTTGACTAACTTTTTCGTGCTCAAAAAATTCGCCACCGTAATACTTTCGTAATAAAGCAATCAACAATCATTTCTATCAAACTATTAAGTGATATTACTTCACATTGAGAAAAAAATAACTGTTCAGACACAACCTGATTTAGATACCGTATTTATTACACTGGATACTGCGAAAAAATCACATGATACCTTGATACGTTTTGAGAATAGGCGAAAATTTATAGCAAGATAACAAATTACCTTAATAACTCCCCCCTTATGTCAGAATAGTTATCACTACTAAAAAATTAAGAGATCTCTGACTTCGACTGACGAATCATACTTAACCTCCTTATTTTATTTAGTGACGAAGATATAGTTTTTCTTTTACAAAGCATTTTAGGGCAATAGGGAAAAGCTAATCGCAATGATTTCCACAACAATACTTCATATTTGATATTAAATAATATTGTCCAAAAACCAAAAGATTCAGATAATTTTATATTTAAAATATAACACTGGATCGCTTGATGTTTATCACCTTGCGATTCTTGTAAATAACGAGCCAACCTCGCTGTACAAGAATATAGCTGTAGCTTTTCCCACTCCATAATTCATCCGGCCTTTTCCTTATTGAGTTCTGATAGTGGGTAGTCTATAATTAATTCGCTGCCCTGAGAAGCCCTCTCCTGGATAAAATGCCAGTGATGACCTTAGGTTTGACAATGGCCCCTTTAATCAAGGGGCCTTGCTTATTTTGATCCGAATATCAAATCAGTAACGAACCATCACGGATTTCAATTCAGTATAGTGCTCAATAAAGGCGCTACCGAATTCACGACCGATACCTGAGGATTTGGTACCACCGAATGGTAATGCCGGATCGAGGAATGTATGCATATTGACCCAAACGGTCCCCGCTTCGATACGCGGGATCATACGCATGGCTTTGCTGAGATCATTGGTCCACAAACTCGCCGCTAAACCAAATGGCGTGCTGTTCATCAATCCAATCAGCTCTTCCTCATCGTTATAGCTGAGGAAAGTCCCGATAGGACCAAATGTCTCTTCCTTCATCAATGAATCTTCAGGGCTGTTAGCACGAATCACTGTTGGCGCCACAAAGAAACCCGGCACGGCCAGAGCATGACCTCCGTAAACAATCTCACTGCCTTCTTGACGAGCTTGCTCAAACAGGGACAGGATCTTGTTATAGTGCGCCTTGTTTGCCAACGGCCCCATTTCTGTCGATTCATCCAGAGGCGAGCCAATTTTCATTGCCGCGAGTCTTTCAGACAACAGTTTCAACACGTCATCCATATGGCTTGCAGGAATATAGAAACGTTCCGCCGCCGCACAAATCTGCCCTTGATTGAGATAACCGGCTTCCAGAATACCATCGACAATTTTTTCAACGGACATATCCGCTAAAAACGCCGCGCCGTTCTTGCCACCCAATTCCAGCGTGGCACGAGTCAATCCCTGTTCCATTGCTGATTTACCAACAGCAATACCCGTTGGCACTGAACCGGTGAAAGTCACCTTGGCACACAATGGATGACCTATCAGCGCAGGACCAAGCACCGAACCTGAACCATTAATCACATTAATGACACCATCAGGAATACCCGCTTCCTTGGCTAATTCAGCCACTCTGAGCATGGTCAACGGTGTGTATTCACTGGGTTTCAATACAATGGTACAGCCGCAAGTCAGTGCAGCCGCTATTTTCCAGATAGCAACCATGATGGAGAAATTCCACGGAATTATCCCCACCACAACACCTATCGGCTCGCGACGGGTAAACGCCGTGTATTGTTCACCCTTAAAAGAGGGCAAAGAGACATTCAGGGTTTCTCCGCTGATCTTACTTGACCATCCGGCAAAATAACGCAGGAACTGAGCGGAGGAATCAATTTCCAGCATGCGGGACAACTGGATAGTTTTACCGGAGCAGAGGGTTTCTAACTGCGCCAACTCTTCCCGATGTGCCAGCAATAGATCTGCCAGACGATTCAGGCAATGACCGCGCTCCATCGGTGAAGTTTGGGCCCATACCCCATGAAATGCCGCATGTGCCGCTTGCATAGCGGCATTTACTTCCGCTTCACCGCCTTGATTAACCGTTGCAATAACTTCATCAATCGCGGGATTTACCACAGAAAGCGTTTCACTCCCCTGACCAATGACCGGCTGACCATTAATATAATGTCCATGATTATGCTGCAAAAAGGCCGTAACTGACTGTAATAAGTTAATATCACTCATTATTTACCTCTATCAAATAAGTGTTTTTTTAACCTTTACAAGCCAGATAATGCTTCACAAAACGGTCAACGGTGATTTCCCACAACACTTCGGTTCCTTTCGGCGCAAACCAGGAATCTCCAGGATGATATTCAATGGTTTCACCGCTCTTCACATCGGTCAATTTTACTGAACCTTCTGTAACGGTTGCATGCTCATCAAACGGATACACCATACTGAACTTGCCACGAGTACAGGCGAAAATCCCACAACTCAGGTCATCCGTTGGTTCACCAAATATCATTGCCATACTGGCCTGCGGATCGCCTTCCAACACAGTCGATCCCAGATTGCTTACGCTACCAATGTCCAATAATTCAGGCAGGGGTTTGTTCAGTAAAAGTGATTTAATCATAATGTTCTCGTTCCAAATAAAATAATTTATAAATTGCCCAATGAATATTATTGATATCAATAAGTTAACGGCGACCTTTCCAAAATCCCGACGTTTGATGCCAAATCTTGCCCGCTGACACCATCAGATGTCGCAATTTATCTTTGCCAATAATATTTACGTGAGGAATTGAACTCATCAGATCATAACGCTCAGATCCTTCGCTCATCCCTTCGGCCAATACCTTACAAACGATATGGCTTGGCGTGACTCCGAAACCGGAATAGCCCTGCACATAGAACACATTATTGTGCTGCGGCAGAGAACCAATCTGTGGGAACAAGTTCGCACTGCAACACAACGGTCCTCCCCATGCCAGTTCGACTTTCACATCTTTCAGATAGGGGAAAACTTTCAGCATCAAGTGGCGGTTCCAGGCTTTCAAATCAGATGGGATATGCTCAATGAAGGGGGTTGCGCTACCGAACAAGAGACGGTTTTCTTTCGTCACACGGAAGTAATCAATAACCGGACGAATATCACTGTATGCACCGCGAATCGGGCTGATTTTCTCAATCAAGTCATCCGGCAACACTTCCGTCATTAATTGGAAGGCATAAGTGTTGACCACCTTTTTATAAATATATGGCTCAAGACCACTATTAAGAAAGGCGTTACAGGCCCACAACATTTTATTAGCACGAACCGATCCCATCGCGGTACGAACCGTTACTCTGGGACCATATTCAATATTCAGTACCTGGCTGTTCTCAAAGAGTTTTACGCCAAGGTCTGTCGCCGCTTTTGCCTCACCTAGCAACAGGTTTAGAGAATGGACATGCCCACCCCCCATATGCTTCAACGCACAAGTATAAACATCAGAACCAATCACCTTTTTCACATCAGAGCCGGTGTAAAGCTCAATCTCTTCATCAGGAGAAACCGCCTTAAAATCTTGCAACCAGCTACGTAACGTCTTTTCCTGCCTCTTATTCATGCCAAGATAGCCATAACCCCGGCAGAGATCAGCATCAATATTATATTTAGCGATACGATCACGAATGATGCCGGCACCCAGATTACTGATCTGAAAGATCGTTTCCAACCCTCGCTCACCAATATAGCGTTTGATCACCTCCAGATCATGACCGATACCCGCCATAACCTGACCACCATTACGACCTGTACTGCCATAGCCAAGATGACGGCTTTCCAAGATCGCAATATTAGTGATACCTTTTTCCGCCAGTTCAAGCGCAGTATTGATACCGGAAAATCCACCGCCGATAATCACGACGTCTACATCCAGATCTTCTTGTAATGCCGGAAAACGAAGATCATATTTCTTGGTCGCAGCGTAATAAGTTAATGAATCAAGATGATTGTTCATGTGATAGCCCGATTAGCATCCAACATAATCACCGGATTATCTGTAGCGCAGAGTCACATCACCATGTCCCTTTAGGGATATTTGCAACACAGTTTTAACATTTGTGACTCAGGCAAAATAACGAGTAGGTGGCACCATAAACAGGCTAAAAAGCTCTGCTTGTGATCTGATTTGTAATTTTTGATAAATATTTTTCCGATGGTTTTTCACCGTCCCCGTACTGATAAAAAGTTTCTCAGCAATCTGTGGTGAGCCTTTACCTTGCAATATCAACTCCACAATCTCACATTCTCTCGGAGTCAAGGCATAACGAGTCTGAGTATCCAGATAAACCATTTCAGCAGAAGGGGCTTGCTGCGTCATATCATCATGTAATCGCGCTACACTGCGGATAATTTCCAGTGTAGTTTTCAAGTTTTTCCGATGCTGTTTCTGGATGAAAAATGGCTGATTTTCCTTACCAAAAAACAGGCCAAGTTGCCTTTGGGGAGAGAGCTTCAGTAAAACCCCCGTTTCATCCTGCCAACCAGTTTTACGATAAAAATTCAGATAATAATCAGTATGATAAAACCCTGAAGGGACTAGTTCCCGTAAAGTAAATAGATCAGTGTCAGCCCCATCTATCAAGGCTTGATAGAACGGATCTTGCAGATAAGCGCCCTGTTGATAAATCTGATTTATTGCATCACTGTTTTTCTTCTCGGTTTTACTCAAACAACGCGGAGAAGAACCTTGTTCAAAGGCATAAACAATGGCGTTATCAAAAGTAATAAATTGTTCCAGCCAAGTCAGTAAATTAGGATAAAATTCACTGGTTGCCACCGATTCAATCACTGTTGATAATCTATCTACATGAATATCCATTCAAGCCCTCGCAATTATTCATAAATTAATAATAAATCCGAAGCAGATATTGCTCGCCAATTCCATAGCGAAACTATATAAAAATCACACTTAAACTGGCTCCACAACTCAATTATCGTTTATGTGTTAATCAAATCACAATTATGAAACATTTTACTAATTATTTATGAGAGCACCCACCCAGATCTAAGATTTTGTCACGGAATAGACGTTTTAACTGGATTATGCTCATTTTTTATATCACTTTCTCTGGCAAGGAGTAAAAATGACCACCAAAAAAATTATTCTTGATTGCGATCCGGGACATGATGACGCTATTGCGATGTTATTGGCGCATGGCAACCCTAATATTGAGCTATTAGCCGTCACGACAGTTGTCGGGAATCAGACACTGGATAAAGTCACTCACAATGCGCTGGCGATAGCGCATATTGCTGGTATTACCGGTGTGCCCTTTGCCGCAGGCTGTCATCGGCCATTAGTTCGCGAGCTCGAAACGGCATCGGATATTCACGGCGAATCTGGTCTGGGTGGCGTGAAGTTGCCTAAACACTCTCGAACTCTGGATCCTCGCCACGCCACTGATCTGATTATTGATACTATTATGTCTCATCCGCCCAAAACGGTGACTTTGGTTCCCGTTGGCAGCTTAACCAATATTGCTCTCGCCGTCCGTAAAGCACCGAAGATCGTTGAACGGGTAAAAGAAGTGGTATTAATGGGCGGTGGATATCACACGGCTAACAGAAGCGCAGTAGCAGAATTCAACATCAAAACCGATCCAGAAGCGGCACATATTGTTTTCAATGAAAAATGGCCATTGACGATGGTCGGCCTGGATCTAACGCACCAAGCACGGGCCACGCCAGAAATCACCAAAGCAATTTCACGTATTAATACCAAAGCGTCTCAATTTGTCGTAGAGCTACTGGAGTACTATGGTGAAAGTTATCAGAAGAGACATGGTTTCAACTGCCCTCCAATACATGATCCTTGTGCCGTCGCCTATATTATTGATCCTACAGTGATGACAACGCAAAAAGTCCCCGTCAATATTGAACTGAATGGTACCTTAACTGTGGGAATGACCGTAGCGGATTTCCGTTATCCACCATCAGAAGATTGCCATACCCAAGTTGCAGTCAAACTCGATCAACAGCGATTCTGGCAATTGATTATTGATGCGTTGAAAAACATCGGCGATACCTGCGATTAAGATGGAAAATAATCACAGGTAGGGAACGATAATAAAGCCGTTATTTTCACTATTAAACGGCTTTTAACACCGCTCTAAGTCGCGGATATCGACGAGCCAAACGCCAACGCAATCTAAATCCACGGGCATTTTTCCAAATCATTGACCAAATACCGCGCTCAAACAATTCATGCACCATTTGTTGTTTTATCGTAGAGGATTCTATCTCATTAATCGTATGCAAAATCCCTAGCCCCTCTTTCGCGATCTGCCAATGACACGCCGGCACCTGCTTGACTTGCTGTGGATAACGCTGATTAATCTTATTCAGCATCTCCAAGATTTTCATATAGTGATGTGCTGTTCTTACCTTAATACCATCATCCGCAGGAACATGGGACACCGAAGCGGCGTGAATCAGATAATCATAAAAAGATTCATCAATATATTGCACCCGATTTGCCGTCAACAAGAGTTCTGTTGTCCACGGAATATCCTGATGATGCAACCCCGGTTCAAACTGATAATGATGTTTTGTCAGAAAAGCCCGTTTGTAGATATTCAGCCAAGTTACATGCAGGAATTTGCGTGAACTCAGTGCTTGTTGCAACCATTCTGGCCCGCTCAAAACCGCGGTAGAAGAGAGGCGCTCGGAAGGAAAAATCTTTCGAGCAGGCCGACCATCATCATAAACATAATGACCGTTGCAAGTAGCAATATCCAAATCATTATTCTGAGCAATCTCTAACAGCCGGTTATACATACCCGGATAAATGACATCATCAATATCAGGGAAAGCCACATAATCACCTCTGGCTTTCGCTAACCCCGTGTTACGGGCAACAGAAACTCCTTGATTCTTCTGCGTGATAATTTCTGTCTTTGGGAATTTTTCGGCATATTGCTCAATAATCTGGCGACTATTATCCGTTGAACCATCATCAACCAAAATTAATTCAAAATCAGTTAGCTTTTGCCGAGATAAATTGACAAAAAACTGCGGTAAAAACCATTTTCCATTATAAATAGATACGACAATGCTGAGTTTTAGTGATATAGACATAAAATCAATATATTCCTTTAGCCCAAAGGGGTTATTTTATTATATTGAGATCATCTGGATATTTATCAGAAAAATAATTTCCACATATAAATATAAATCCAATAAATATTCATTACCTTTACATTATACCTAAAATGATTTATAGTGATTTTTATTTCAAATTGTTATCATTGATATACACTATATAATCAAACACATCCAGATAATTTATCTTTTAATGCTACCTCTATTGCCAATTAATTATTCTATAAATATCGCCATTAATAACTTTTACCGTTCACATTTATCAATAGCCGATATTTTCACCAATATTACCGTTGAAACCAATAATAGTTCAACCGCAGTTAAACAATTATTCACTACATTTCACATCAACTAATATAATGATGTTATTGTTTATCTTTGGCTTTAGTACAAAGCAGATAATAATATTTGCAATGAAGCTAAGCTGATAACGCGTACTACCTTAGGTCATACGCAACATTTTATTGCTTCCCGTGCATTATGTTGGGTTTTACCGGACCCTAGATTTTCATCTTCCACTCCCTAGAAAAGGAATCTAATATTATGAAAAAACAGGAAAAGATAGCCTCTCGGTCAATTATTACCGCCAGTTTGCTGACACTAATAACGGGCTGTAGCCATATGGAAAAAATCCATATGCCAGAAGAAAACAAACCCGTCCTTTCTACTAAGCTGGACATCCATCAACCAACATCGATCATTGTTCCTGTCACTATCTCCGGTAAAAAATATCAATTCTTGCTGGATACTGGCGCCAGTTATACCTTCATCGATAATAAGCTGGCAAAAACGCTGACACAAACCACACCAGAATCAAAAATACCGGTTACATTCCACCGTATGCTATCCGATGGACTGGTTACAACCAGTGAAAAACGCTTACACAAAGCTGATCTAACATTATGGCAACCCCTGGCAATTATCCTAGGTAATCATACGGTGCTGGGTTCTGATCCCTGGATTGGCATTGACATGAGTCTCTTTAATCAGTCCCTTGGTCAAGAACTGGATGGTATTCTCGGAATTGACACTTTTCGTCAGTTAAACTGGGAAATAAATAACCTGAACCATACATTGACAGTATGGCGCCATGCGCCTTCAATCCTAAATTATCAACAATGTGAACCTTACAGTGATAGCTACGGCAAATCCCCCGCAATCCAGATCTCTAATGTCGTTTTTAATATAGATACCGGGGCTGATTACAGCTATGTTTCTAAGGAATTTATTGAATATCTGAAAAAAGAGCACAAAGATAAAATTTCTGAAGGAACCAGTGTCAAATACGCGTCCGCCGGTGGGCTTGATAGTAGCAAAGAATACCTGATTGATGGTTTGTATTTACAGCAACTGCCGGTAGGTCGTCTGAGA
The DNA here is from genome assembly GCF_963878145.1 of Photorhabdus sp. S10-54. Classification (NCBI taxonomy): domain Bacteria; kingdom Pseudomonadati; phylum Pseudomonadota; class Gammaproteobacteria; order Enterobacterales; family Morganellaceae; genus Photorhabdus; species Photorhabdus sp. S10-54. The sequence goes on from NZ_CAWNXG010000048.1 coordinate 22,044, forward strand.
ATTGGCGAAAATAAAAATGATCTCTACAATCTTGGTATGAGTTTCTTCTCGCGTTTTGATGATTATCTGTTTATCCCAAATAAAATGCTGCTCTGCTTTAACGCCAAAAATTTCACCCGTTATGACAACCCACTACTTCGCACAATTGCAATCCGCTATTTTAATAACAAAGTAGAAATATTTTACAACGATCCAAAAGATATTGAAAAATTTGGATTAAAGAACGGTGATATTGTACTGGAAGTTAATGGTCAACCAGCCCTTCCTAAGGATATCACCTATCTTCGCAATCAGTTGTCAGAGACCCCATCGGGTAAATTGACCATAAAAATTGAACGAGATAACACCCAGAAAATTATCACCATTTAATAAAGCTATTTATTGAGGGAGATATAGGTTCTTCCTCAATAAACTTATTCAAATGGGCAGAAGGGATTTATGGAAGCCTCCATGTCTGCTTTTTCTGGGCGGCCAAATACTCAACCAAATCACCATAGGTAATTTCCTCCAATAAAAAGATTAAGGTAAGAAAATTTCTAAGAAATGAAGGGGAAAGCAACTGTTAGCCTTTTGATTTAGTGCTGAAATCAAACAGATCTGTTAGCTCAATCTGTAAACCATTCGCAATAATATTGATGATTTCCAGCGTAGGATTTCTAACCCCACGCTCAATACCGCTGATATACGTCCGGTCGATTCCACATTTATCGGCAAAAGCTTCCTGAGACATGCCAGACGATTGCCTGAAATACCTAACTCTTTGTCCAAAAAGAAATTTTACAGCATTTGGCTTTTTCATCCGATAAGTATCGAATTATGTTACTTATCAGACCACGGACTATGAGTCACTTTTTGCGACAAGTTATGTTATCATATGTGACTTATAGTCTACTATGTAACGACTTACCTTTTCATATCAAAGTTATCCGTAACGCAGAGGATTAATAATGAAAAATCAGGACTGGCACCCAGCAGACATTATCGCCGAGCTGAAAAAACGGGGAACATCATTAGCCGCCGTTTCAAGAGAGGCAGGGCTAGCATCATCTACCCTTGCTAATACCCTGCAACGCCGCTGGCCTAAAGGTCAACGGCTTATTGCCGAAGCTTTAGATTGCGATCCCGCTGAAATATGGCCTTCGAGGTACACAAAGTAAGTGGCTGTAGAGCAAAACGAGGCAGTTTATCAACAAGATAAGCTGCCTCAATCTACTTTATACCACTCGGTAAGAATAATGATTACTTGTAACTGCTTGCATTTATCTTTTCCTGCTCGCAATCCATTTCCTCATGCGAACGTAAAAAATAAGGTTGCCTTTTGTTTTCACGAAATACATACTTTTAATGTGTACTTAAAGTGTGTTTTTGAGGTGTGCTATGAAGCATAGAGTTAACGTAACGGTTGATAAAGAAAATTATCTGATCCTGAGTTCAGCCGGTGTAAACATTTCAGGTTTTGTTAATGAAATCATGACCAGAGAAGCTCAACGAATCAAAGCTGAAAGTTGGAAAGCAGATAATCGCAAAGGAATGGAAGAAGTTGCTCAATTTATTGAACAATATGGCTCATTTGCTGATGAAAACAGGAACTGGTAAATGCAATTTATTGTTTATCAATACAAACGGAGCGAAAGCAAATACAGTATGTTTGTTGATGTACAAAGCGACATCATTGAAACACCAGGAAGGCGTATGGTTATTCCTTTGGTTGAAACGCATCATTTTTCAAGCAAGGTGAGTCGTCATCTATTTCCTATAGTGCAAATCAGAGATGAAAATTACCGACTTTTAACAACAGAACTTTCGAGTGTCTCAGAAAGCGTAATCGGAGAGAAAATCACTGATGTGAGCCAATGGTCATCTGATATCAAAGATGCGCTTAATCTCTTGTTTTGGGGAATTTAACAGAAACGATTCAGATCCGTGACTGTAACAACAGAATAAAATCTTCTAACGGAGGAGAGACGATAAAACAACAAAACAACAAGAATGAGTAAAAACTCAATACTCAAATAAAATCGACTAACTCTTTTTCTCTGCGTCAAAGTCAAACAGATCTTTTAATTCGATCTGTAAACCACTTGCGATGACATTAATAACTTCAAGCGTGGGATTCCTGACGCCGCGTTCGATGCCGCTGATATAAGTGCGATCAAGCCCACATTTATCGGCAAAAGCTTCCTGAGACATACCAGATGCCGTTCTGATATATCTAACTCTTTGCCCAAAAATGGATTTTATAGTGTCAGGTTTTTTCATTCGATAAGTATCGAACGGCGTTACTTATCAAACCACGGACTATAAGTCACGTTTTCCTGTAATTCATGTTACTAATATGAATTACCGCAAAAATACGATGAATGATGTTTTTAATAACCACATGATCGATTAAAAAGTTCGACATCATGGCACAAAAGGCATATATAACTTCTCTTAGCATTGACTTCCTTGATCTCTATAAACACTATCGCCTTTGTCTGGAAAGGCACCAAACAAACATAACGTTACAAAGGAAAAATATGAAAAAATTTTAAATAAATTTGCCAATCTAGCCGCAGGTATTATCTTAATCTTTATTTATTAAGCACGATTTTTGCGCGTATAAGCCGCTAATACAGTACGTTCTGACTGTTCCAGATAGCTTTTTAACTCAGAGGCCGCACTTTCTGGTTCACCTTTCTCAAGTAACGCAAAAATATGGGCATTCTGATCAATATAAGGAGCATAAAAAAGTTCAGGATCGTTCAGATAACCAAAAGCCAGACGCAATTCCGCAGAAATATGCCCATAGAATGTTATCAACCGTTCACTGTCAGTAAGTTGAACAATAGCGGAATGAAACGCCATATTTGCGGTTCCAACACCGATCCAGTCCTGAATATCACGACACTGTTTCGCCATTTCAATTGCCCTACGCATGTGTCCAACCGCAGGATGCATAGGGTAAGACTGCTCTAATGCCTGACATTCAATAAGCCGTCTGACTCGATAAATATCAATAATAGAAGCGATACTCGGTGTGGCGACGAAAACACCACGGTTAGGTTCATATCGCAGTAACCCTTCCTGAGTCAGTATCCGAAAAACCTCACGTAATGTATTACGCGATATCTCAAGCTGTTCGCTCAAAACCGTTTCTGACAGTCGTTGACCGGGTGATAGCTCTCCAATAATCAGCTTTTGCCGGATAATATCTGTTACTTTTTCACTTAATATCTTAGGAGCGGAATTATCTTTTTTCATAATGGTTAGTCGAAAGGGCGTATGATGACCCAATCCAGCCACGAATTACCAGTCTTAAAGCAATAAAAGGATGGCAGGAATCTTCACACATTCACCTACTGTCAGCAAGCATAGGGATCTAACCCGCTTACTGTTTTCTACGCCAGAATGATTATTGCCTCATGATAGTGCATTAAACGCACCATAATAGAGCATCATTATTGTAAACAGTGATCTGCATTTCATTTCCATAATAAAAAAATAATTTATTTTGCCTATTCTTTCGCCTCACTCTATTTATTGTTCAACAATATAAAAATAATACTTTAACAATAAATGAAAATTATCCAACGATGGTACGCATATTGCTTAGATATAAATTTATCTACCACACAGGAATTCAGCCTATGACGACACAGCAAGCAACCGCAATTTTTATCTACCGAGGTGAGACAACATGCAACAGATCGTGAATCTATGGCCGTTGATTGGTATCGCAGTTATTGTCGTGGGTTTTTTACTTAGGTTTAATCCAGTATTGGTGGTAATTGTCGCAGGGATCATCACCGGGCTGGCAGCACATATGTCGATCACAGAGATTCTGGAAAAGCTAGGTTCCGGCTTCCTCAATACCCGAAATTTGCCACTAATTTTGCTGTTGCCGCTGGCAACTATCGGCCTTTTGGAACGGCACGGTTTAAAAGAGCGGGCTCAGACCTGGATTAGCAATATTAAAACAGCAACCGCAGGACGTTTGCTAATCATCTATCTGTTTATTCGTGAAACAACCGCTGCACTAGGGCTGACCAGTTTAGGAGGACACCCACAAATGGTGCGTCCCTTGCTGGCGCCGATGGTCGAGGGAGCGACGGAAAACCGTCATCATGACCTGCCTGACGATGTACGTTATCGCCTGCGGGCCATGTCGGCAGCAACCGACAATGTTGGCCTGTTCTTCGGTGAGGATATTTTCGTCGCCTTTGGCGCAATCATCTTTATGCATAACTTTATGCTAGAGTCTGGCGGCATCCAAACAGAGCCGCTACATATCGCCATGTGGGGAATTCCTACCGCCATCTGTGCTTTTCTGATCCACGCTTTCCGCTTGTCTCGTCTTGATCACCAGATCGCTGCCAAACTGGCAGCACTGAATGATATGGACAAAAATCGAAGGAAGGTGGAGTAATGTTTCAGCAACAGTATCTTTATTGGCTGGCAGGCGTGATTCTGTTAGCTGTGGCAGTAATGTCCTGGCGTGACCACACCAATCCTCGCCGCCTGACCACCAGCTTGTTCTGGGCGCTATATGGCATCGTGTTTCTGGTAGGCGACTGGACTTACCGCTTAATAGCACTATGGGCAGACAGCGAAGCCGAAGCCCAAAAGATGTTGCATATCAGTGTGGGGCTGATCGTCGTATTGATGGCACTGACGGCAGGTTTTGGCGGTGTACGATTGGGTAGCTACCCTCAACGCACACCTCAGCAACGGCAGGAAAGCGCCTCCCGTTTGGGTAATCGTCTATTTCTTCCCGCACTGGCAATCCCTATCGTCACGGTGACAGGCGTATTACTGTTTAACCACGTTCCTGGATTACAACAAGCTCTGTTCGGTACCGGCAACCATGCCACGCTGGTGACGCTATTTTCCATGACAATCGGCTGCCTAGTCGGATATGGCATTGCACTAAAAATGACGCGTGAAGGCGTAGCTCAATCAACCCAAGAAGCGCGTCGCCTGCTGGACGCTATCGGCTGGGCGTTTATCCTGCCACAGATATTAGCGACGTTAGGACTATTATTTACCGTAGCAGGTGTCGGTACCGCCATTTCTCACCTGACAGAGCACTATTTGGCAGTAGATAACCGATTTATCGCGGTGGCGACATACATACTCGGCATGGCGCTATTGACGATGATCATGGGCAACGCCTTCGCCGCGTTCCCGATTGTCACCGCCGGGATCGGCATTCCCATTCTGGTACTGCAACATGGCGGCAATCCGGCGGTTATGGCCGCCATCGGCATGTTCTCTGGCTATTGTGGCACATTGATGACCCCAATGGCCGCAAATTTCAATATCGTTCCGGCCGCGCTGCTGGAATTACCCAATCGCAATGCGGTCATTAAAGCACAAACTCCTACTGGAATAACGCTGCTGATTACTAATGTTTTTTTGCTCTATTTTTTGATGTTTTTGTAAGGAGATCCCATGAAAACCGTTCTAATTACCGCTTTTGAACCTTTTGACAATGAAACCATCAATCCATCGTGGGAGTCAGTCAAACAACTGCAAAACCAACAACTATCTGGAGCACATATTGAGACACGACAGCTCCCATGTGTATTTAACACTTCTCTAACTTGCCTATGCACTGCCATTGATGAGATACAACCTGAACTGGTCATTGCGGTGGGACAAGCAGGTGGCAGACCAGATATCACGGTGGAACGCATAGCGATTAACATCAACGATGCACGTATTCCCGATAATCAGGGCAATCAACCCATTGATACCCCTATCGTGGCAGCAGGACCCGCTGCCTATTTCGCCACCCTGCCGATTAAAGCGATCGTCAGTGGCCTGCAAACCGCAGGGCTCCCCGCTTCGATTTCACAGAGTGCTGGCACATATGTCTGCAACCATGTCATGTATGGCCTACTACATCATCTGGCACTGACTTATCCCAAAGTACGTGGTGGATTTATCCATATTCCCTACCTGCCTGAACAGGCGGTAAAACACCCCGGTACACCAAGTATGACGCTGGAAACAATAACAACAGCCCTGAAAATCGCTATCAAGCAAGCATTAGAAAACAGTGAGGACATAGTTACTGGCGGAGGAACGATTCATTAATTCAGCGTCTATCGGCGTAGCGGATGCTATCTGTAGAACTGATAAGCATCCTGAATTTTTTACTCCTTTTTTGAATATCATTTTATTGGAGTCACGACTATGAACATTATTGATTTAAACAGTGATCTTGGCGAAAGCTTTGGTCAATGGAAAATGGGCGATGATAACGCCATGCTGAGCATTGTCACCAGCGCCAATGTAGCGTGCGGATTTCATGCGGGTGATCCTGCCGGGATCCTTCAAACTTTAAAAGCTGCCCGTGAAAATCAGGTGATTATTGGTGCTCATGTGTCTTATCCAGATCTTGTCGGATTTGGTCGCCGTAATATGGATGTTTCCAGCAATGAGCTGATCGCGGATGTTATTTACCAGATTGGCGCGTTAAAAGGTTTGGCAGCGGCGGCAGGAACCACCGTAAGTTATGTTAAACCGCACGGTGCACTGTATAACACGATTGCCCATGATGAATACCAAGCCCTTGCCGTTATTACGGCGATTCGCGAAGTGGATGACAATTTAGCGCTGGTTGGATTAGCCGGCTCAAAAATATTGGATTTAGCGAGGGAAAAAGGCTTGCGTACCGTTGCGGAAGCCTTTGCTGACAGAGCTTACACTCCACAAGGCACGCTAGTTTCCCGCCGGGAAAAAGGGTCTGTGCTTCATGACGCTAATCTCGTTGCCCGACGCATGTTGCAATTGGTGACCGAAGGGGGAGTTGAAGCCATTGATGGCAGTTTTACCCGTATTCAGGCAGATTCCATCTGTGTTCATGGTGACAGCCCAGATGCAGTAGAAATGGCACGTCAGGTGAAACTAACCCTGCAACAAGCCGGGATCACCGTACGCTCCTTTATTTAAATGCCCAGGAGTATCTAGTGCGTTTTTTACCTGTTAATTTAGATGCCATTATTGTCGAGCTTCATGATCTGAATGAAACGCTGGCGTTATTTGATTCACTTAACACCTGCTCTATTGCTGGCGTAGAAGAAATTATTCCGGCGGCCAGAACACTGTTGATTCGATTTCGTCCCAATGTTGTTTCCACCGTCAAACTTGCCAAAGAAATCAATGGCCGCAACCTGAATACACTGGATAGGACAACAGGGAAACTCGTTGAAATCCCGGTGTATTACAATGGTGAAGATCTGGCGGAAGTGGCAGAAATTCTCGGCATCACCACACAGGAAGTTATCAAGCAACATACAGAAAGTGAGTACACCGTTGCTTTTACCGGATTCGCCCCCGGGTTTGCCTATTTAGTCGCAGATTCAAACCATTTACATGTCCCTCGCCGAATGACGCCAAGAGCCCGCATTCCTGCGGGATCAGTTGGTCTGGCTGGAGAATTCAGTGGGATATACCCTCAAGCCAGTCCGGGAGGATGGCAAATCATCGGTATCACGCCAGAGCGCATGTGGGATCTCTCACGTTCTCCCTCTTCCCTGTTACAACCCGGTTTCCGGGTACGTTTCAGAGATCAAGGCAAAGGCGCCGCAATCTCTATCACTAAACCCAAAACCCCTGTTGCCCCCATAAAGGACGTTCTATCTTCACAGGTTGATAAACACTCCTCGCTGGAAATCCTAACCACTGGAATACAAACACTTTTTCAGGATTTAGGGCGTTCAGGGCAAGCTAGTTTAGGTATTTCCGCTGCCGGCGCGCTAGATAAAACCGCGCTGAGAAGTGCCAACCGGATCGTCGGTAATCCTTCGGATAACGCATGTCTGGAAATTGTGCAAGGAGGATTAAGCTTTATTTCTCATGGCAATGTCATTATCGCTGTCACAGGTGCTGACTGCCCAATCACTGTTCAAACAGCATCTGGCCGCAAGTTTCAGGTTGCTGGCTATCAGCCTATTGATCTGAGTGAAGGTGATACAGTGACACTAGGAACGCCCAAAGCGGGAGTGCGTTCTTATTTAGCTGTGCGTGGCGGCTTTGCCAAGCAACCTATTCTCTCCAGCCTCTCTTACGATACGCTGGCACACATTGGCCCCAAGCCAATCGCTATAGGCGATATTTTGGATATTCTTACTGTGACTCAGGGTTGCGCGGTATCAATGGATGAAAGGCCGGCTTTTAATATGCCTACTTCTGACGATATCGTTACACTGGATATCATTCTGGGGCCGCGTACTGATTGGTTCACAACAGAAGCGCTATCCCTGCTAAAAAGCCAACTTTGGCAGGTTACACCACAATCTAATCGAGTCGGTATTCGCCTGTATAGCGACACACCACTGTCGCGTCTTAACCATAAAGAGTTACCGAGTGAGGGAACGACCACCGGAGCAATTCAGGTTCCCGCCAGTGGTCAACCAGTTTTGTTTTTAGCAGATCACCCTTTGACCGGTGGCTATCCAGTCATTGGTTCCGTTGCCAGCTACCATCTCGATCTTGCGGGACAAATTCCTGTCAATGCCCGTATCCGCTTCAACCCAATCACTGAATTTCACGAAATAAAAGAGAGCGATTGCTGCTCATGAGTACCGTAATCACCATGAATATTAAAAACCATCCCATGAAAAAAGTTTTGATTGCTAACCGCGGTGAAATTGCCGTCCGTATCATCCGTGCCTGCCGGGATTATGGTTTACAATCTATCGCCGTCTACGCTGATTCGGACATCAATGCACAACATGTACAATTGGCTGATGAGGCTTATAGTTTAGGTGGAAACAGCCCCACTGATACTTATCTTAATATTCCCCAATTATTGGATATTGCGAAACGTTCAGGTGCCGACATGGTACATCCCGGATACGGATTTCTGGCTGAACGGGCAGAATTTGCCCGTGCAGTTATTAATGCGGGGTTGATCTGGGTTGGTCCTGAACCAGAGACAATTGATATTCTGGGTGACAAAGTTAAAGCACGCAAAATTGCCCAACAGGTAGGCGCACCACAGGTTTCAGGTACAGAAGAACCAGTGAAAAACACAGAGGAAGCTCTGGCGTTTGCCGAACAATATGGCCTGCCAATTGCAATTAAAGCAGCATATGGCGGTGGCGGACGTGGCATGAAAGTGGCGTGGCGGCTCGATGAAGTCACCGAACTCTACAATTCGGCTGTTCGTGAAGCAACAGCGGCCTTTGGTCGTGGAGAATGTTTCATTGAACAGTTCCTGGATAAACCTCGTCATATTGAAGCGCAAATTCTGGCTGATAAACATGGCAATGTGGTAGTACTTGGTACACGAGATTGTTCACTACAACGGCGTAACCAAAAATTGGTGGAAGAGGCACCAGCCCCATTTTTGACCGAACATCAGCGCCAGCGTATCCATCAAGCGGCACAGGATATTTGCACCGCCGCTCGTTATATCGGAGCCGGAACAGTGGAATTTCTACTCAGTGTAGACGGCGCGATTTCTTTTCTGGAAGTCAATACTCGCTTGCAGGTCGAACATCCTGTCACCGAAGAAACCACAAGGATCGACATTGTGGTAGAACAATTTCGGATTGCAGAAGGTAAACCTTTATCATTGACCTCAACACCGATCTCTTTAGGCCATTCTTTTGAGTTCCGTATTAACGCCGAAGATGCAGGTAAAGGATTTTTACCGACGCCCGGAACCGTGACGGTATTTTCTCCCCCTTCCGGCCCAGGAATAAGATTAGATTCTGGTGTTGCAGCAGGTTCCACCATCCCTAGCACTTTTGATTCGCTGATGGCTAAATTGATTGTCACCGGACCAACCCGACAACAAGCTATTGCCCGTGCGCGACGTGCATTACAGGAATTCAGCATTGAAGGCGTTGCATCAGTATTGCCTTTTCATCGAGCGGTAATGGAACATCCTGATTTTATTTCCGATGACACATTTAACGTTCATACACGTTGGATCGAAACTGATTTTATCAATGATATAAAAATATCTCCGCGTCAGGAAAATCATTATCAAGAAAAGGTAACACGTACTTTTATTGAAATTAATGGCCGTCGGCATGAACTGGGACTACCCGCCGGATTATTAAAAGGGCTTTCATTGCCTGATTCTAAGCAAAATTTCATCACTGAGAGCAAAGGTAGTGAAGCTGAGGAGACAATAGCAGTATCGAATCCCGTCTCAGCACCAATATCCGGCGTTTTACAATCCTGGTATGTGCAGGAAGGTGATGAAGTTAAACAAGGTGATGTCATTGCTGTCATGGAAGCAATGAAAATGGAAACGCAACTTACCGCACATCGTTCTGGGAAAATCGTTATCTATGCAGAAGAAGGCGGTTATCAACAGGCAGGAAATGTGCTGGCAAGTATTAACGATGATTAATAATGATGATATACCTGTTATCTTTCAAGTTGCCTCTTTGTTGGCTGCATTCGCTCCCTTGCCGTCGCGATGCATCTTGAAATCCATAGGGTATAATCGCCAAATGAGTCAAAATTAATTGGCTAATTTGACACATAAATTCACATTGCTCAATACAACATCAAATTGTGCGGATAATTTCCGCATAATTTTAATGAAGAGATTAAAATTAAAATGCAAGCAATACCGTGAAAAAGAAGCTAATTGAATCATTTATAAGTAGGAAAAAATAACTATTAATGGCAATATCTCTAACCATTTCATTAATATTGTAAATAAGATAGATAAATCATTACACAATTTAACATTTGTTTATTTGTTATATCTAATGAATTATGAATAAAATTATTTTGTTTTTATCCAGAAGAATATTTATAAAATATTTTCAATATCATACATTTCAATTAAAAATTTAAAAGTCATTCAAGTTATTAATAAACATGAAAATATTTCAATAAAATTAAAAACAACGATAACATAATTTACTAATGATTATTAAGTGATAACAGCCATATATATTTATCTAGCGAATGACAAACAGTGTGATAATTTGTGACTATGGTAGATTCACATAATAAGTGCAACATCGTTAATCTGGAAGTAAACATGTTCGTATACCCTTAAATAATTCATTCGGTGTCTTCCCACCCCGTGTTTTTCGGGGGCGATGATTTAATCTGTTTACC
>NZ_CAWNXG010000049.1:0-32815 GCF_963878145.1 Photorhabdus sp. S10-54
GTGGTTTGGGGCAGTTCGCCAATTCGGCAGGTGAAAACTAATCCATCCATATTTGAAACCTTACATCATTGAACCATTATCCTGAAACGGGGATAACGCAAGAAGCCATTAAACGAGCCATGACATGCGGCTCTTTTAAATAGCGGCGGTCTGTTCCGCAGTAAAAAAATGACAGCGTAAAATAGCCATCATTTAATACGTGGCGTTAGCGAGAACAATAGACCGCGTCCAGCTGAGTAGGATGGAGTGGAGACAAGTAACAGAGAATTTCGCTCTCTAAATATTATGACCACAAGATCACGATATTTGTCATATAAACATGAAAAAATGTGATAAATATCACATAAAACAGCTAATTAATCGCTATCAATGTCTGGAACGAATAAAAATAGCCGTCAATTTTCACCCGATGCGCAGGAAATATAACACCCCAAAAGCATCAAGATATTAATCCGATATATTTGGCTGGCGATAAATAAGCTTGCATATAGGGTAGTACACGCATTTTTTTCATTTCAGGTCATTGTTGTAACGAAAACGCTTTCATGCACTCTTCCACATAGCTAAGTCACTGCCACATTTTACTGCCCTTAAAACACCAGTCCGCACCGATTTTGGGGTTAAGGTCAATATCCACTTCGCCTTCGTAAAAAACGTTTTTTTGAGAGTGATGAGTTTAATAATTTGACATCCTCCTCGCCCTGATGAAGGACGAGGATTCCTGCCACGTTGAGACCGGAGCCTGAATCATTGCGGTGGATTCCTGCTTCAACGGTGCAAACGCTGCATTTTTCGTTTCAGCTTCTGCCAGTTGCTGCTGAATCTGACCAATGACGACTCTACGGCAAAAAATAGCAAATAAAATAACCCTATGGGATAGGCAGTAACTTGCTGAATAAGATAGGATCTTGACCTGATAAATATTAAATTAACCTTATCAATCTATTACCAATAAGAAGGCATTATGTGGTTTTCCAGATTTAAACTGGCTTTTATCGCACTTTTACTTCCCTGGTTGCTAACGGTAGCAACGCAAATGGCGGGAAGAATCTATCTTCTCTTAACTTATGGCAATTATCAGCTCTTCATTGACTCTACTCAAGACGTGGAACGAATGTTCTGGATCGGCGGACTGTTTGATATTCGTATTGCCAGCCTACTGTTTGTACCCTGTCTGTTGATTGCTAGCTTATTTGCCATTAATAAAAACAGCTTCAACATATGGCAACATGCCTATCCGTGGTTGGCAACAACACTCAATACCGTAGTCGGGGCTTTGACGGTAAGTAATGTTTACTACTATGCCACTTATGAACGGTCGTTCGATATTTTCATCTTCGGCTTAGTGGAAGATGATACTCAAGCCGTACTGCACACCCTATGGAACGACTATCCGGTTATCGAAGGTTTGCTCTGTTTAGCTCTGTATGCAGTGACTGTTTTCTGGCTCTGTCTGCTCTGGCAACGCTACCTTATCTCACGCACAGAGCGCAAAACCAGTCTGCCGGTTTCTGCTATCGCGACGCTGGCTATTTTAACTGTCTGTTTCGTTGGCATGCGTGGCTCCATAGGTACCTTTCCACTACGTCAGTCCAATACACAAGTTTCAGAAGTCAAAATGCTTAATATGCTGACACCTAATGGTCCAATGGCACTGAATTGGGCGTTTAATGATCATTACAAAAACAGCTACTTCCCAGAAGCAACAGATGCACAAGGTAGCTGGTTATTAAACCATTTTCTGGAGAAGCCAACCCCTGCCAATCTGTCACCGTTTATGGCTAAAACCGCCGATAATCCCACTGCTCAAAAAAATCCGCCTCACGTAATATTTAACGTCATGGAGAGTATGGGTTATCACCTACAAAGCTTGGACCGCCCAGACCTTGATGTTTTTGGCGCTCTACGCCAGCACTGGCAAAACGACTGGCGTTTTGAACGTTTCGTTTCCGAAGGAGATGGCACTATTGACAGTTTAAGCCGTTTCTTGATCCGCAGCCCAAACAGCGCAGTCAGTCAATCCACAGCGCAGGATCTCGATTTCACCAGCAATATGTTCAAACCCTATCTGGCGAATGGTTACAAAATCATCTTCGTCACATCCGGTAACGGAGCATGGCGTAATTTGAATCAGTTCTTGCCAAACTTGGGCGTTAGTGAATTTATCGATCAGAATGGGCTGAAAAAACGCTATCCAGAAGCCCAATTTGGTACTTGGGGCGTGCCTGATGAGTTCATGTTCCGTTATATTAAAGATCGCCTGATTCAGGCAGAAAAGAACGGGGAACATGTTCTGATTATGTCATTGTCTACTACCCATCACCCACCGTATAAATCGCCGGCAGGTTATCAGAAAACCGACATCAAGCTGAGTGATATCGAGAAACAACGTTTAAGTCATTTGGCTAGTGGTAATGAGTTACAAGAGGTTTTTCATACCCTGCGTTACGCCAACGATCAATTAGGACAATTTATTAGTTGGGTAAAATCTCAGTCATTGGCTTCCCATACCATTATTGCGGCAACCGGTGACCATAATATTCGAGGTATCAGTTATCCAGATGCTCATGAATTGGCAATCGGCCACGGTGTACCGTTTTATCTCTACGTGCCGCCCGCTTATCGCCAAAACGCAATCTTTGATGCTACCAGAGTCGGCAGTCATAAAGACATTTGGCCAACGCTCTACCATTTGAGCTTGTCACATACAGCTTACTACCGTACCGGCTGTAATTTGTTGGCTGAACATCTGGACCCTATCTGGTGTCAAGGATATAACCCGGAAGTCACTATTACACCGCAAGGAGCTTATGTCATGATAGGCAAAGGTGAATTTCGACCATGGGCAAATCAAACAGGATTATTACTCGGTGAACCCCAGCCAATGACAGCAGACCAAACCAAACAGTTCCAACGTTGGCAGGTATTTACCGATCTCCTGTCATGGCAATTAAACCGTCAAGTTCACCACCAGCAATAATTGATACTTCTACGAATCCCTTTAATCTCAATCTATTAAAGGGATTTATACCCGTCCTCTTTCAAGTTGCCTCTTTGTTGGCTGCACTCACTCACCCCGGTCACATCGTTCTCTATGCTCCCGGGGATTCGCTCCCTTGCCGTCGCGATGCATCTTGAAATCCATTGGGTATATACTGGTGAATATTGCGATTAGCCTTTAACTCCCCCGGCGGTCAAACCGCTAACCAACCAGCGCTGAGCAACCAGGAAGACAATGGTTATAGGTAGCGCAGAAAGCACAGCGGCGGCGGCAAAATCTCCCCAAAGATAGTTCTGTGGGTTAAGGTACTGCTGCATGCCCACCGCCAAAGTGTAATTGTTCACATCTCTCAGAAGCAGTGAGGCAACAGGCACTTCCGTAATCACACCGATGAAGGAAAGAATGAACACTACCGCCAGAATCGGTACCGAAAGCGGTAGCAGCACCATACGGAAAGCTTGCCACGGTGTCGCTCCATCAAGCGCAGCAGCCTCTTCCAGAGAGCCGTCAATGGTTTCAAAATAACCTTTAATCGTCCAGACATGCAACGCAATGCCCCCCAGATAAGCAAAAATCACACCTCCGTGGGTATTAAGGCCGATAAACGGTACATATTCCCCCAAACGATCAAACAAGGCATATAGCGCCACCAAGAAAAGTACAGCCGGGAACATCTGAAAAATAAGCATGCCTTTCAGTAAGGTACTTTTACCGCGAAAACGCATACGGGCAAAAGCATAAGCACAGGTAGTTGATAATGTAACGATACCTACAGCGGTAATAAAGGCAACCTTAACAGAGTTCCAGAGCCATAGCATAACCGGGAAAGGTGGCGGTGTAACACGGCCATCTGGTGATACCACACTGTAGCCAAGTGCCAGTTTCCAATGCTCCCAGGAGATACTTTCCGGGATCAAACTCCCTGTCGCAAAGTTCCCCGGCCGCAGGGAGATAGTAATCACCATCAACAGCGGGAATACGATCATGGCAATAAAGGTTAACATCAACAAATGCGTCGCCAATACACGCCATTTCTGTGATTTGGGTCGAACCATCGCCATTGCATTCCCTCCTTAGTCAAATTTAATACGGGTAGCTTTCAGGTTAATAATCGCCAGCGCACCCACCAGCAAAAAGATCACGGTGGCAATCGCCGCAGCCAAACCAAAATCCTGACCACTACCACCATCGAAAGCAATACGGTAGGTATAGTTCACCAATAAATCGGTATAGCCTGCTGGTGTCGTGGTGCCAATGCGATCCGGCCTGCCAAGAGTTAGCAACTGAATCAGAACAAAGTTGTTAAAGTTAAAGGCAAAACTGGCGATCATCAGCGGCGTCAGCGGTTTAATCAGCAATGGGAAGGTAATCTTGAAAAAATTCTGCAACGGCCCAGCCCCATCCATTGCCGACGCTTCATACAAATCGTCTGGTATTGCTTTTAACAATCCCATGCAGAGGATCATCATGTAGGGATACCCAAGCCAGGTATTCACGATAATCAGCATGGTTCGGGCCATCGTCGGATCGGCAAACCAAGCAGGTTTAATACCAAACAAACCGTTAAGCAACAGATTGATCTCGCCGAAACTCTGATTAAACAATCCCTTAAAAATCAAAATGGAAATAAACGATGGCACTGCATAAGGCAGAATCAGCAGCATGCGATAAACACCACGGCCTTTCAGCGCTTCCCACTGCACAATGCAAGCCAGAACCATGCCAACAGCTACAGTCAGCACCACAGTGAATAGAGAAAAGACAACCGTCCAAACGAAAATAGCAAGGAACGGTTTCTGAATACCTTCATCCTGTATCACCCGCAGAAAATTTTTCCAGCCGATGGCAACAGTAAATCCTGGCGTCAGAGTCTCATTGCCCCATTTTCCCTCAGCATTAATCGACTGATAGAAACCAGTATCCGTATTGGGACGATAAAGCGTACCTGTTTGATTGTCGGTAAGGGTCTTACCATCTTCCCCAAGAGAGTATAAAGGATTCACACCAGCGAATTGACGTAGTGAACTCATTCTCAACCGGCTACCATCCGGTAGAACAGCAACCAACTGGTTCAGCGCCTGCCGATTCTGGGTGATAATGCGCAATGTCGCGGCTTCACCGTTCTGAATATTGTCCTGCTCATGCAAATGTAAAGCAGTCTCTTTTGTTACTGACAGAGAAAATGGCTCGGACACCAGTTGTTTAGTCTGGCCCGGTGCGCTCAGTGCCAAAACCCACAAGTCCGATTTTGGGTAGAGCTTAAAAGTAAATGTTTGCCCTGATTGATACTGACGGTTCATCAGGACCGATTGTGCACGTTCAAA
Organism: Photorhabdus sp. S10-54; assembly: GCF_963878145.1. Lineage (NCBI taxonomy): Bacteria > Pseudomonadati > Pseudomonadota > Gammaproteobacteria > Enterobacterales > Morganellaceae > Photorhabdus > Photorhabdus sp. S10-54. The sequence goes on from NZ_CAWNXG010000049.1 coordinate 5,326, forward strand.
AGTCAGTTGATTGGTACTGCTATAGTTGGTAAAGGCGATGGCGATGGTGCAAATAAGCGGAAACAGTACAAACAATCCCATTCCGGCTATACCCGGATAGACATAGCGCCAGGCATAAGTATTGCGGTTGGCAAAAACGTAAATCCCCATTCCTAACAATACCAGTGTCAGTATTGCGAATAGATACTCTCCCTGTGAGTACATCAATACCACCAGATAACCGGTAAAGAGTATACACAGGCTCACTGCAAACCATTTCAGAGCAGAATGCTGCCACCATGATGTTTTTTCGAGCGTCGCTGACATAATGCTCTTCCTTTTTACTACGACGTAACAGCTTTGCGGATAGCTTAATCAATCTTCCTGCAAACAGGCATCCTTACTGGTTGCAGGAAAGAGGCACCCTTCTCGGGAGAAGAGCGCCCACAGGTCACTTGGTTATACGGGCTTCTGCATCACTGAGCGCAGCCTCAACGGTCTGACGGCCGGTCAACGCATTAACCACAGCGCTGCGCATGGCATACCAAAAACTGCTCATTTGTGAGACATTCGGCATGATTTCGCCTCTTTGAGCATTTTCCATCGTGGCAGCAATACGTGGGTCCTTGGCTAGAATATCCTGATAAGATTTCAGCGCCACAGCTCCCAACGGTTTATCCTTATTCACCATCTCAAGACCTTCGTTGGTCAGCAAATAGTTTTCCAGAAACTCCTTCGCTAGCTCTTTATTCGGGCTGGCGGCATTAATACCTGCCGTCAGTATGCCGACAAACGGTTTAGACGGATGACCTTTAAAGGTTGGCAACAACGCCACGCCGTAATTTATGTTATTTTTGTCGATGTTGGACCACGTCCACGGACCGTTGATGGTCATCGCCGTTTCACCTTTGTTGAACGCGGCTTCGGCGATGGAATAGTCAGCATCTGCGTTCAGATGCTTATTTTTCACCAAATCTATAATGAAATTCAGCCCTGCCTTGGAACCTGCATTATTCACTCCGGCATTTTTCACATCGTATGCGCCATTTTCCAACTTGAAAGCATATCCTCCGTCCGCGGCAATCAACGGCCAGGTGAAATAAGGCTCTTGCAGATTAAACATAATGGCGCTTTTGCCTTTGCTCTTCAGTTCCTTATCCAGTGCCGGGATCTCTTCCCAAGTCTTTGGCGGGGTCTTCACCAAGTCTTTATTGTAGATAAGAGAGAGAGCTTCAACGGCGATAGGATAACCGACCAGTTTACCGTCGTAGCGCACCGCATCCCAAGTAAATGGAAATAACTTGTCCTTGAAGTTCTGATCCGGCGTGATTTCCGCCACCAAACCAGACTGGGCGTAGCCGCCAAAGCGGTCATGGGCCCAGAAAATAATATCCGGCCCATCGCCGGTTGCTGCAACTTGTGGATACTTCTCTTCAAACTTGTTTGGATGCTCAACAGTCACATTGACACCCGTATCTTTTTCAAATTTCTTACCAACTTGCGCCAGGCCATTATAGCCTTTATCGCCGTTGATCCAGATAACTAGCTTACCTTCTTCAATTTTTGCCAAAGCAGAAGCAGAAAGCGCCAGTGAGGCTAAAACAGAAAGCGCCAGGGTACGGGCGCCTACTTTTAAGGTTGTTTTTATCATCATTCCGTCCTTATAGTTTAAGTAGGTTCAGAGTGAACTGTTTTGTTACATTGGCGGAGAGTGCTGATCTAGTGTGCAATTAACAATGGAAAGACTCATCCTCCCCTACTCTACTCCCTGCCCGGAATGGGTGTGATCTCTATTACAAAAACAGAAGAAGCGTGCCGTTGACCACAAAAAGGGGCATCTTTTTTTGCGATAAATATCACAATTTATCCAGTAGCTCATACCTAACCAGCTCAACAACGCTTATTTCATCCTCCTAGCTCCTCCCCCATAAAAAACTTGGGTATGGAGGATTTACTCACCCGCCATCTTAAACACACTCTGGTTTATCATTTTTCACCGCGAATTGCGGTGATAAGTCCGGGGGAACACATGTCGAGCGTCACATTACATAATGTATCGAAGGCTTATGGTGAAACTATTATTTCCAAGAACATCAACCTTGAGATACAAGAAGGCGAATTCATCGTTTTTGTCGGTCCATCAGGTTGTGGAAAATCGACAATATTAAGGATGATTGCGGGTCTGGAAGATGTGACTTCCGGTGATTTGCTGATCAATAACATCAGAATGAACGATGTGCCTCCCGCCAAACGCGGCGTTGGGATGGTTTTTCAGTCTTATGCACTGTATCCCCACCTGTCTGTTGCAGACAATATGTCATTCGGCATGAAGCTAGCTGGCGCCAAAAAAAGTGATATTCAGCAACGGGTAAAACAAATTGCCGAGATGCTCCAACTCGCTCACCTGCTTGATCGCCGCCCTAAAGCCCTATCAGGTGGGCAACGTCAACGCGTTGCTATTGGCCGTACTCTGGTCGCTGAACCCAGTGTTTTTCTGTTAGACGAACCTCTTTCCAACCTGGACGCCGCGCTGCGGGTCCAAATGCGCATTGAAATCTCACGCCTGCACAAACGATTGCAACGTACGATGATTTATGTCACCCACGATCAAGTTGAAGCGATGACGCTGGCCGACAGAATCGTGGTACTGGATGGTGGAGATGTTGCCCAGATAGGCAAACCTCTTGAACTTTACCATTACCCGGTTAATCGCTTTGTCGCCAGCTTTATTGGTTCACCCAAAATGAATTTCCTGCCAGTTAAAGTCACGGCTACTGCTATTGATCAGGTACAGATTACTCTGCCCAACCAACAGCAAATCTGGCTGCCCGTAGAAAGCAAGGGGGTAAAAGTAGGCAGTAATGTCTCTCTAGGGATACGTCCTGAACACCTCCTGCCAAGTGATATCGCTGATGTCACGTTGGAAGGCATAGTGCAGGTTGTCGAGCAGTTAGGCAATGAAACCCAGGTTCACATTGAAATCCCGGCCATTCATCAAAATCTGGTTTACCGCCAACCTGATGTTGTGCTGGTGGAAGAAGGGTCCACCTTCACCATCGGGCTACCCCCTCACCGCTGCCATTTATTCCGGGAAGACGGAACCGCATGCCAACGTCTGCATGAAGAACCCGGTGTTTAAGCCTGAGCTAATCAAAAAACGACAGGAGAATAATTGATGAAATCAATGCGTATATTACCTATCTCACTAACCATTATGGCCGGATTACTGTCTATTCAAGCGTCAGCCGTAGAATTCCACGGCTACGCCCGTTCTGGTATTGGTTGGACCGGTAGCGGCGGTGAGCAACAGTGTTTCCAAAGCACCGGCGCACAGAGCAAATACCGTTTAGGTAATGAATGTGAAACCTATGCTGAGCTTAAGCTAGGCCAAGAGCTATGGAAGGATGGCAATAAGAGTTTCTACTTCGATACCAATGTGGCTTATTCTGTGGCGCAACAAAGTGACTGGGAATCCACCAATCCCGCTTTCCGTGAAGTGAATGTCCAAGCGAAAAACGTCATCGACTGGTTACCCGGTTCAACATTGTGGGCAGGTAAACGCTTCTACCAGCGCCATGACGTGCATATGATTGACTTCTACTACTGGGATATCTCTGGTCCGGGGGCGGGCTTGCAAGATATTGATCTCGGCTTTAGTAAGCTCTCTCTGGCCGTCACCCGTAACACTGAATCTGGTGGCTCTTATGGCTGGATTGCTGGTCAGCGCAAAGAAATTCCCACCTCCAATGATGTCTACGATATACGTCTATCCGGCTTGGAGGTTAACCCAGGCGGTAATCTGGAACTTGGTTTTGACTATGGGCGTGCCAATGCACGAAACCACTACCGCCTTGACCGTCATGCTTCCAAAGATGGTTTCATGTTTACCGCCGAGCATACACAGAGCATGTTAGGAGGCTTCAATAAATTTGTCGTACAATACGCCACCGATTCCATGACCTCCTACAACAGTGGTCATTCCGAAGGCGCCAGCGTAAACAATGACGGTTATATGTTACGTATTCTGAATCATGGCGCGATTAATCTCGCAGAAAAATGGGATCTGATGTACGTAGCGATGTATCAGGATACTGACCGTGACAATAACAACGGCAGCACATGGTATACGGTTGGTGTACGTCCAATGTACAAATGGACACCGACGATGAGCACCCTGCTGGACATTGGCTATGATAACGTCAAATCCCAACGTACTCATGACACCAATGATCAGTACAAAATCACTCTAGCCCAACAATGGCAGGCAGGTGACAGCATTTGGTCGCGTCCGGCTATTCGCCTGTTCGTCACTTATGCAAAATGGGATGAAAAATGGGGTAATGCGAACAAAAAAGACGGTTACATTGATGGAATGGCCTACCGTGATACCGCAACGCATAAATTCAGCCGTGGTGACGATGATGAATTTACCTTTGGTGCACAATTCGAAGCTTGGTGGTAATACAGTTATACCCTATGGATTTCAAGAGGCATCGCGACGGCAAGGGAACGAATCCCCGGGAGCATAGCGAATGATGTGACCGGGGTGAGTGAGTGCAGCCAACAAAGAGGCAACTTGAAAGATAACGGGTATATAACGATTTGACCTCAGATCAATCAGATTATTTGTAATGGTTAACGCCTTTTGGACTGATATGCCTCTTGACCGTGGGTATCAGTCTCTTTTTTTCAACCGAACAAGGGTAAGAGATGAAAACCAAACTGCTCTCATTTTGTCTTAGTGCTTTACTCTGTAGCGCAGCTCCTCTGATAAGCTATGCAACACCTATCACTACAACAACTCAAGCAACCACGACACAGGACACTATTGCCCCTTCCCTCTCAACAACAGCATTGCAAAAACTGAGCTGGCAACCGATTAATACCAGCGATACACAGACCATTATCCTCAATACTACATCCCAACATCTTAATGAGGGAGATATTCAAGGGCCGATAGCGGCATTCGCGCTGCCGGCAAACCGAGGCTCTCTGGATATTACCCTGAGTAGCTTAGTACAAGATAAACAAGTTTACGTACCAAATGTTTTGGTACTGGATCAAGGGTTACGCCCCGCGGCATTTTACCCGAGCAGTTATTTCCCCTATGAACGTCCGGGTGTCATGTCCACCGATCGGCTGGAAGGCAAGCTAAAACTGACACCAGCACTAGGACAACAACAAATTTATATACTGGTCTACACCACCCGTACCGATTTGCAGAAATCCACACAAATGGTTGATCCCGCCAAAGCTTACGCTCAAGGCGTCGGTAATGCCGTTCCCGAGATTCCCGATCCCGTTGCCCGCCATACGTCAACAGGCACGTTGAAGTTGAAAGTAAAATCAGAACAAAACGCTGGCAACATCACGATTGGTCAAGTTTTTTCAAGTCCGGCACAAGAACCAATCATTGTCGGGCCAACACAAACCACCGTAACACCACCTACTCCGCAAAAAGTCAAACCGGTCCTGAGTGATACAGAGCGTTATTTTAGTGATGCCATTAAAAAGGAAATTAATAACGGCAATATCGATAAGGCACTAAAATTGCTGGATGAAGCGGAACGCCTTGGGTCTGCAACTGCACGAGAAACGTTTATCAACAGTATCAAAAACAAAGGGTAAACAAATGCTCTCCGAAAAGGAGGGCATCAAGTTTCACTTTCATCACATTTTCTGGCCGGGGATACTTATGGCTGGAGGGATAAAGCCTTACTGACTATCCCAATAGGACTATTTTATTTGCCATTTTGAACCTGGGCAGTGCTCAAAATCCTCACGTACAGCGTGTACGCTCCGGTTTTTCCGCGCAGTCCGTGTTCAAACTGCCTGCAACAATTACGCCTATTAGGATAGGCATTTAGTGATTCTTAACAGGAAATTATCTTCGTAAAGAAAGGCAATAGAATTTTTTATTGCTTGATGATCCCTTATTTTACATTCATCAATAATGAGTTGTAATTTTTTAGATAATTCAAGAATATTACCTGATTTATAAAGCTCACCATTAAAATCATTGATAATATCACTCGGGCCACATTGACAATCTGAGCTTATACAATAGATACCATAAGATATTGCTTCCGCTAATACCATACCAAAACCTTCATATTTTGATGTTAAAATAAAAGCTGATATTTCTTTTATATTATCCATCACAAATTCCCAAGGCTGATCTTGCCAACCATGCCAAATAATATTGTTATTTATATTGAGTTGTGAAGATAATTCTTTCAAATAACCCTCATCTTCACCAGAACCTACTATATGTAACTCCCAATGACCATGCAATTGTGAAAGAGCTAAAAGTAGTTCAGTTAAATTTTTTGACTTATAGGCAAGAATTCTTCCAACATATAAGAATCTGACTATGTGTTTTGGTTGAGGAATTATAAAGGGATTCATCTTGATAGGATTGAAAATAAGATGAAGCTTCTCTGTTTTTATTCCAAAGGATAACATTTGATCTCTTAAACCAGAACTGATGACAAGGTGCTCGTCGGCACAGCATAAATCTTTAATTTTCTGTGGGGTAGGATTTCTAATGGAAGTATGCAGCCAAGAATAAGTTTTTACCGGGAAATTAATCTTTTCACAAGAAAGTCGAGCAATATTACAAGATGTTGTGTCTAAACTTATTAGAATCTCGGGGTGAAATGTTTCTAATATCAAGGACAGTTCGCATGCTATATCCTGGCGAGATTCGTCATTGCTTGACGCTAAGGAGACACATTGAGCATTAGATAACCAATCACGATTTTCAATTCTATTTGTCTTATTTAGAGATATGAAAATGAAATCAATTTCAATGTTGGAACGGCCAATCAAATCTATTAAATTTGAACATGCCGTTTCTACTCCACCATATCCATTCAAGAAAAGATCATGGTATATTATGAATATTTTTTTCATTACAAATCCTTTATTTAATTAACCAAAAACGCTCTTGCGCCTTTATTTCATTAATAGTTCGATGATATTTTTCCAATGAAATTAAAATATTTGATTTATTATCAAACAGAGGTTCTAATTGAGATTCATAAAATAAGATGTTTTGCACTTTTTCTTTCAAATCAATATCCACCAATATAGCATGCTTATCAAATTTATTATTTCTTAATAAAGCATTTTCCAAACTATCGGGGTTAATAACAGGGTATTCACCTAAAACATAGGGAAAATCTTCATAAAGTAATATTTTTAACTTATGTGAGCCTTTTATATTATTTACAAGATTATTTATTATGATGTGGTCTACATGTCGACCTATTCCCAAAGGGGCATAGATATAATCAGGTTGATAATTTAATAATGTTTTGTCGATGAGATCTTGAGCCATATCGGATGCATCATCTGATTTATGTATCTGGCCACTATAAATCATGGCGGAATTTTTATACATAGGTTCACCGTATTGATCGGTTCTGTAAATGCAATCTAAAATTTTACCATGTATTGGAATCGCTGATAATTTATTGCAAAAAGCAATATCCTCATTAACTCGCTTTGAATAAAGTTTTATAAATGAATACATATTATCATTATGTGCAGAATGTGAATAATGAGATGTAATATTTTCGTCATATTCAGTAAAAAATGTTAAAATAACCACCTTTTGATTTTCTGAAACTAATTTATGTATTAAACCGCCAGCGCTTAAAGCTACATCATCTAAATGAGGTGATAGAAATAGATGTATCATTTTAAATCCCCATGTAAAAGTTATTATATTTTATTTCCATAAGTACTATATAAATAGCGGCTAAATCAATGCGTATCCCATCCCTGTTTTTTATAAAATCTGAGTTGTCAATATTTTGATTTTCTTGGAATTGAATTCTTTCATCATGGGCATAAAATTCTTTCATTATATCAAACCAGCTAGCATGGATTCTCTTTGCTGCAACTTCTATTACGCTGTCACTGTGGCCTAATATTGTCATTAAATCAGAAAAAATAGCATCATTTGTAGAAAGTAAGCTCTCATAATTAAAATTGTCAGACACAATATTATCATCATATAAATAAGTATCTTTTATTACTTCCGATATAATACTCAGATCACTCTTTATTAACCTTTTCTCAAACTTCTTTTCTTTTTCAGTGAATGCTTGATAAGGTTTTAAAAAATTAACTTGTAAGTTGTACTCAATTTCAAGTTTTGTTATTGAGTCTTGCATAGCAGTTTTATTATCGACTAAATATTTTGCACACCATAAGTCGTGTATACAAGAGGCAAGAATATCTAAGTTATCATCCTGTTCCAAGAACATACGTATTTCAGAAAATAATTTAATTTGTGAACCATTTAATTGGGGATTTAAAGTTATATGGCCGGGATTAAATATAAATGAAGCTTGCTTTAATCTTCTCTGAATTTCTTTGGTTAAGTATATTGAATTTAAATTGATTTTGCTATTCAGCAGTTTTTTATTATTTTCTTTACTCATGTCCTATCTCCTATTCTTTGTTCATTAACCTTATTTCTGTTGATGATATATCTAAGCGAAATAGCTTTTCTGGAATAGATTCAAATAGAAATTGATGTTCCTTTTTAATATTCATCAAATCATCAATTGTATGATATTTATTATTAAAAAAACGTCCAGCCACCAGAAATCTACAATCATTATTCTTAATTGTCATAAGAGATTTTTTTAATCCTTCCTCACCTCCATAATAAATAGGATTATTAATTTCTTGACATAAATCAGCGCCAATGACAAAAATTGCCCCCTGGTAAATATGCGATTTTTCAGTAAAAATTTTAGCGTCACTTAAAACTATATCACCTTTCCCCTTAAATTGTCTTATCCTCTCGAAAATTTCATCGGTTGAAATGGTAAGTTTTACCGCATTCTTGATTGACAGTTCATAATAGGGTTTTCTTTTAGTCATCTCTGTAGCGATTTCTTTTAATTCTTCATGGCCTTTATGAAGTGGATTAAAAGAACCAGATAAAATTAAAGTATCTTTCCAGTCTATGTTTGTATTGTTAAAATCTCCGTTTCTATCAATATGTATATAATTCAACTTACCACTCATTAAATCGATTAGATAACGCGCATTCTTGTTAGGCATATTTATCTATATTCTCATATGCTATTGTTATTAATTAAAGTTATATCACTTCTTTATAAACCCATATATTTCTTTTCCTATCATTGTATTACTTACTAATGGTAATTAATGACATATTTTCATTCTTTTGAAATAAATATCAAATTAATTTCCCTAGTAATCCCCAGATCTTTTTAGCGGCAACCTGTTGTTTTTTAACATTAAAAAATAAGATACAACTATTTTACTCGCAACTCAGCTTATTGCTAAATCACCCAAATTGCCTGAACTATTCTCATTAATCATCAGTATCTTCTTTATAATTTTCCTCAGTGATTTTAACTAAAGCAGATTTTATTCTCAAAATATCTTCCTTTGTATGCGACGTATCAAGGCTGACTCTAACAGCGCCATCAGGATAAGTTCCAAATTTTTTATGAGCTAACGGTGCGCATTGTAACCCGGGACGAGTAATAATATTGTATTTATTTTCTAGTATATAAGAGACTTCTCCGGGATGATAACCTTCTACTGTAAAAAGAATTGTTGGCAACCCAATTTTATGTTTACAAATTAATTTAACCTTTTTTAATTGTGATAACTCATCAATAAGAGTTGTACGCAAAGTTTGTAATTGATTTTGAATATTCTCTATTCCAATTTTTTTTAAACGCCTTATAGACGCTAGTAATGAAAGTATGCCAATAGTGTTTTGTGTTCCTGATTCATATTTGTATGGTATTCCAGTTGGTTGTGTAGTTAATCTTGATAATACACCTGTCCCTCCCTGGATTAATTCATTATGAGAAAATCCATTATCAAGAATAAAGTACCCGCCAATACCTGATACTCCGCCTAAACTTTTGTGTCCGCTAAAAACAAGGTAATCAATATTACCTTTCGATAAATCAATTGTTTGTGAACCAAAAGATTGAGAACCATCAACTAAAACCATCGCACCGTATAAATGTGCCAATTTTCCTATCTCATCTATATTACAAAATGTACCAATGGTATTAGAGCAACTATGAACCACTAATAACTTAGTTTTCTTATTCTTTAATAAAAATTCCAAATGCGATATATCAATTTTACCATCTGTCACATCGATAAATTGACTACTTATCCCAATATCTTTTAAATGGTTTATCGGTCTAAGTACTGAGTTATGTTCTAAATGGGTAGTAATGACATTATCACCCGGTTTAAGCGTACCTTTTATACATTCGTTGAGTGAATATGTGGCTCCTGAGTTAAAAATTACTGTCCCATGACTATTTAATTTTGTTTGTTCGATGAATTCGTGTCGGCACTCTTCAACGAGTTCCGTAATCTTTTTAGATTGTTGCGATAAAGAGCGACCTGGAGTTACTCCAAGAGTGTCCAAATACATATTTATCATGTCCTTCACTTCTTGTGATTTTGGCCATGAGGTAGAAGCTGCATCTGCATATAACATTATCCAATCTCCATATAGTTACTAAGATATAATTTGAATTTTTTAGCAGTCGCATCCATCTCCTTTATTCCTTCATTATCTCTCCAATCAGATCTTTCAGGTACATTTAAACTATTTGCCAATACTGTTCTTATCATTCCTCTCTCAATGAAATCTGATTCACCTATCGTAAAAATATACTTATTACCACTATCTTCAACATAGATATAGGGACCAGCCTCACCGAACATCTTAAGTTCATCCAATGAGTCTATTGTATGTATTTTAAATTGATTTCTTAACTTATTATGAAGATCAATCTCGGTAGGGAAACAACATAAATGTGCATGATAACAGTACTTTTGATTTGGGTCCATGACGATACAACCACCGGCTCGTCCATTTTCATAGCAAAGAGGATTGCTTATATTGTAATATTCACGATAAAAATCATTTATTATATTTTTAAACTGTTTCAGTTCTTTTATTGCTTCGTCATCATATATTTCTGCAAAGCACCGGTATCCCCCTAAATCAGTCTCACATTTGTTGGTGGCAATTATTATATAGCCCTCAATTATCTGGCCTTTAGGTACGAACGCATAGAAATATTCTCCTTGTAAAAGTATTTTATCTTTTTCAAAGAAAGATTCGGGGCGGCAAAAAATACATCCCATTTTAAACTCCTCTTATCGTTTGTCGATTCTACTGATAAATATATCTTCATGACACAAATTGAAATCTTCTTCGGTATGCCAGGCAATCATCATGCTAAACTTATTGATAATACTATGTTTATTCAGTCCGCTTTGTAGCTCAGAATAAATAGGATTTGATAAGATGATTCTGCATTTTTTCCTAATAGCAAGACAAGAATCAATCACAGATATAATTGTACCGGGAGCTGTGTTTGATAAACCTATTACTTCCACCGTAGTATCATCAAAACCTAATACCGCTAATTCTTTCCCAACAGTTAACAACTTAATATCGCTGTAGCGAGGACACTGCTTTGCATAAGCAATCCAATTGTTATTTACTTCCCTGCCGAAAAAATTGATTTTATTAATATTATCTATTTCATTAAAATCTCTCAGGTCTACATCGATTTTAGTACATCCTTCTACTACTATTTCTGTAAAATCAAAAACGTTCACTCTGCTACAGATGTATTTTTCGAAAATCTTTGAATAACATTTGATTTTTCTTTCATCTGAGTAACAAACCGTCGCATCTACATCATTACTATGTGTTTGTTTGGCACTTTCTATTATCAAAGTTGGTGATTTTACACTTTCATCTATTCCAAAATCGCTAAGAATATTAATGGATACTCGTCTGTGTTTAAGAGTGAATTCACATTTTCTTGTTATAAGAATTGACAAGCATATATCGTTTATTTTATAAAAAAATGCTTTTATCTCACTAGAAAGATTATATTCCATTTCTTTCATATTTTTCCAAATAAAATAACCTAAGCTCCCTATATCACGCTTATAAAAATTATTTATTAGGATATAATTCTCTTCCGTTATATCTTCATAGTTCAGGTTTACTCCATTCTCCATTATTTTGCCCCGTTATTTTATATTGGCGACAATGGCTTCTCATTTTTAGTTTATATTCATTTCCAAGTATATGAATCATGAAATATTGTATTTTATGACCTGTATCATAATTTAAAGATCCAACAGGAGAAAAAACTGCGATTATTTATTCTGAAAAATTAAATTGAAGTCTTCATCAATCATGCAAGAATACGGATAAAAATAGGTACTTTAAAGAGAATAATCTTTCATAAATTCTATGTGATGGGACTTTAAATGAAATAATTATATTGACCAGACCCTTGAATTAAATACGATGAGCTATTTCTGCATATCGAATAATATCCCTTACATAGCTAAGGTGATTTTGCCGGTACCAAATTCATGGAATACTTAATCATCAGTGTATATTTCGATGAGCATGAGCGCTGCTTGAATCACTGTACGATCAACTATCCTGTGATCCTGTGACTATTCCCCGATCGACTGGACGAGACTTCCCATTCCACCGACTGTCGCTCATACTTAACAAATCTGACACGAACCTCTGTGGGCAGAAATGACGAGATCCGCCACTTTTACTGAGGCAACGCCATATCAAATACGGACTACGATATGTTTACCATCAGGAAGTTGAACATCAAGGATTAACTCTCCACCTAACGCTGCAACGTAGCGTTTCAATGTTGAAAGTTTAGGGTTATTACCAGGCTGTTCTATTTTAGCAATAATCGGTTGCTTGACCCCAAGCGCAATTGCCAGCTCAGTTTGTGAAACATCGAGAGCCTCGCGGATCTGATAAAGCCCTATCTCCCGTTTCACTTCATCAACTTTTTTAGCAATCCTACGGCGGCTTTCAGGGCTGCGTTTTTCAAGCAATTCATCAAGTGTGATCATACTCAGTTTTCCAAGATGGGAGGGGAATTAATTCACACAATTATTTTACCTCTTGCTTTTACAAGAATTTCATTAATAGAGTCAAAGTATGAAAGGAAGGGTTAGCAATGCCCTAACCCCATAGCACAGAGAATTACAACGTAATTTGTGGGTTCTGGATACCACAGGCTTGCGCATAGCGCACTAATGTTTCTATACTAGCTTTTGTTACATTATTTTCCATTTTCGTCACCGTTGGCGGCGTAACCCCCATTCTTTCCGCGACTTGCGAGCGAGTAAGTCCAGCAAACTTACGCCACTCTGCAAGGGTTTCTTGCAATCTTTCTTTACGTTCTTCAGCTTCGTAGGCGGCTTTAAATTCAGAGTCTTTCATCATTTCTGCCAGAATCTCTGAATGTGTCTTATATTTCTTCATGTTTCATTTCCTCCAATCTGCGAAATGCTAAAGCTATCTCACTTGGGTTGATTTTTTGTGTTTTCTTTATATAAACTCGCAGTATATATATTTGTTTTCCTGTCTGATATACCCATAATCCGCGTGCTATATCTCCCCCCATTGTTCGAATTTCGTAAAGACCATTTCCCAAATGTTTTGTGTCCGGTTCACGTAGTGAGCGAGGATCTTTTTCCAGCTTTCCAATCAACCTTACAAGTTTTACCCCTACTTTTGCTGGCAAAGACTTAATTTCTTGTTCGGCCTCATCATGGTATTTAACTATAAACACTCTGATTTCCTCCTAATGCAAAAAATTAACCCAAAGGATAATTTTCATCAAGAGGAAAATTGCATTTTAATGAAATATCACTTCTGACTAGATTTCTTGACTATAGATTTTCATCTATATAGCATTTAACCTATATTGAGTAAGCAGTAGTTATGTGGGCTATCGAAACGACGGACACCTTTGATGCATGGTTCGATACTTTGGATGACACCGACAGGGCCAATATGCTAGCTTCAATAATAGCACTTCGGGAAAGAGGCCCTATGTTGCCCAGGCCATACGCAGATACTGTGAACAGTTCATGCCACAGCAACATGAAAGAATTACGTGTCCAAAGCAAAGGCGACCCGCTCCGAGCATTCTTTGCGTTCGACCCCAAGCGGAGAGGAATTTTACTTTGCGCCGGTAACAAAACCGGAAACGAGAAACGGTTTTATGAAACGATGATTCCGATTGCTGACCGTGAGTTCACGGCACATCTGGAAAAGTTAAAAAAGGAGTAAATACTATGGCAAGAACTCTTGATCAAATATTAGCAAATGAAAAGCCCGAAGTTGTTGCCAATGCACAAGCTACGGCAACAGAAATGTTGCTAAACATCCATCTGGCAGAACTTCGTGAGCGGGTACAAAAGACCCAAGGTGAAATAGCTCTGGCTCTTGGTATCAAGCAACCCACGGTTTCCGACATGGAGAAGCTTGGCCGCGACTTGAAACTGTCTTCCCTCAAACGTTACGTTGAGGCAACAGGTAGCAAGCTGCGTCTCGATATCGAGTTACCCGACGGTACCCACTACGGATTTTCTGTTTAACCACAAACGCTCCGGTAGCCCTCACGGATATATTTAAGATCAATATCCGCATCGATTTTTTTACGTGCCAGATGATTGTGAGGAACGAGGTCTTCAAGTGAACTCTTTTCGGAAAGAAAAATTTGAGGAGAGGATTTTTAACGTGGCGGCAAGTTCCATTTTGTGAACGAAACTCGATTAAAACAGAGCACCAAGTAAAAATTGGCACGTTATCAACAAGTTGAAATGCCCTCCAAAAAGGAGGGCATTTAGTTAGCTAGCGTGTTCTAAGAATTACTTCTTATCGCCACCAAAACCGGCATTCAACAGTTCTGCCAAGTTCGCAGTAGCCTCATCGACACTCACTTGTGGTGCCTCAGCAGGCTCATTCAATTGGCGACGACGTATGCGATCCTGATGGTAAGCATAACCGGTACCGGCAGGGATCAGACGACCGACGATGACGTTTTCTTTCAAGCCACGCAGTTCATCACGTTTACCTGCAACCGCAGCCTCAGTCAGCACGCGGGTCGTTTCCTGGAACGATGCCGCAGAGATGAAGGATTCAGTCGCCAGAGACGCTTTGGTGATACCCAACAGGTCACGGCCATAAGTTGCAGGCACTTTACCTTCTTGCTCCAGCTTACGGTTCGCCACTTTAACGCGGGCATATTCAACCTGTTCGCCTTCCAAGAACTCGGAACTACCTGTACTTTCAATGGTTGCTTTACGCAGCATCTGACGAACGATAACCTCAATGTGTTTATCGTTAATCTTAACCCCTTGCAGGCGGTAAACTTCCTGAACTTCGTTGGTGATGTAACGGGTAACCGCATGAACACCACGCAGGCGCAAGATGTCGTGTGGAGACTCTGGACCATCAGAGATCACGTCACCACGTTCAACCACTTCACCTTCGAACACGTTGAGCTGACGCCATTTAGGGATCATCTCTTCGTAAGCATCACCACCATCTAATGGGGAGATAACCAGACGGCGTTTGCCCTTGGTTTCTTTACCAAAGGAGACAATACCGCTGACTTCAGCCAGGATAGCTGGCTCTTTCGGACGACGTGCTTCGAACAAGTCAGCAACACGCGGCAGACCACCGGTAATATCTTTCGTACCGCCGGATTCCTGAGGAATACGCGCTAAGGTGTCACCCGCAGAGATGCTGACGCCATCGTCTAACTGAACAATTGCTTTGCCTGGCAGGAAATATTGAGCAGGCATATCAGTACCTGGGATCAATACATCGTTACCCTTGGCGTCAACAATTTTCAGCGCCGGACGCAGATCTTTACCACTACCAGTACGCTCTGCACTATCCAGAACAACCAGTGAAGATAGACCTGTTAATTCGTCAGTCTGACGGGTAATGGTCTGGCCATCTATCATGTCAGCGAAACGGATGATACCAGATACTTCACTGACAACTGGCATGGTGTGCGGGTCCCAGTTAGCAACGGTTTCACCGCCATTAACGGTTTCGCCATCACCTTTACCCAGTACCGCACCGTAAGGCACTTTATAGCTTTCTTTAGTACGACCAAATTCGTCGATCAAACACAGTTCAGTGTTACGGGAAGTAATCACCAGTTTACCTGCGGAGTTCGTCACGGATTTAGCGTTAAACAGTTTCAGGCTACCTTTATTACGTACCTGAATGCTGGATTCGGCTGCCGCACGAGACGCCGCACCACCGATGTGGAACGTACGCATCGTCAACTGTGTACCCGGCTCACCGATGGACTGAGCCGCAATAACACCAACCGCCTCACCTTTATTGATGATGTGTCCGCGAGCAAGGTCACGACCATAGCAGTTAGCACAAACACCGAAGTCAGTTTCACAACTTACAACAGAACGTACTTTAATGCTGTCAACGGAGCTCTCTTCTAACAGATCACACCATTTTTCATTCAGCAAGGTGTTACGTGGAACCAGAATGTCAGCAGTACCCGGTTTTAGAACATCTTCCGCCGTCACACGACCCAATACACGCTCGCGCAGTGGTTCTTTAACATCACCACCTTCAATAACCGGCGTCATCAGAATACCGTCGTGCGTACCACAGTCATCTTCTGTAACAACCAAGTCTTGCGCCACGTCAACCAGACGACGAGTCAGGTAACCAGAGTTCGCCGTTTTCAGTGCGGTATCCGCCAAACCTTTACGAGCACCGTGGGTTGAAATAAAGTACTGGAGTACGTTCAAACCTTCACGGAAGTTCGCTGTAATTGGGGTTTCGATGATGGATCCGTCTGGCTTAGCCATCAAGCCACGCATACCCGCCAACTGACGGATCTGAGCGGCAGAACCACGCGCGCCAGAGTCAGCCATCATAAAGATGCTGTTGAAGGAAACTTGTTGTTCTTCCTCACCATCACGGTTAATGACTGTTTCGGTAGACAAGTTTTCCATCATTGCCTTAGCAACACGCTCGTTTGCCGCAGCCCAGATATCGATAACTTTGTTATACCGTTCACCGGCTGTTACCAAACCAGACTGGAACTGTTCCTGAATTTCAGCAACTTCCGCTTCTGCTTCTGCAATGATCCCGGCTTTTTTCTCTGGGATGACCATGTCATCGATCCCAACAGATGCACCTGAACGTGCAGCGTAGGCAAAGCCGGTATACATGATCTGGTCAGCAAAAATAACCGTTGGCTTCAAGCCCATCACACGGTAACAAGTGTTCAGCATTTTGGAGATAGCTTTCTTACCCAGTGGTTGGTTAACCAAGGAGTAAGGCAGACCTCTTGGTACGATCATCCACAGAATTGCACGACCAATAGTCGTATCAACCAGACCTGTGTTGGTCGTGATATTGCCTTCACCGTCTTTCACTTCTTCAGTGATACGGACTTTAACGCGGGCATGCAGAGAAGCCAGACCTGCGCGATATACGCGTTCTGCTTCTTTAGGCCCGGTCAATACCATGCCTTCGCCTTTAGCGTTAACACAGTCACGGGTCATGTAGTACAGACCCAGAACAACGTCCTGAGATGGAACGATGATTGGCTCACCACTCGCTGGAGACAAGATGTTGTTAGTAGACATCATCAGCGCACGCGCTTCTAACTGGGCTTCCAGTGTCAGCGGTACGTGAACAGCCATCTGGTCACCGTCGAAGTCGGCGTTATATGCCGCACACACCAGTGGGTGCAACTGAATCGCTTTACCTTCGATCAGAACCGGTTCGAATGCCTGAATACCCAAACGGTGAAGTGTCGGTGCACGGTTTAGCAGAACCGGGTGCTCACGAATAACTTCATCCAAGATATCCCATACCACCGCCTCTTCACGCTCAACCATCTTTTTGGCTGCTTTAATCGTGGTCGCCAAACCACGCAGTTCCAGCTTGCCATAGATGAATGGCTTAAACAGCTCCAGTGCCATCTTCTTAGGCAGACCACACTGATGCAGACGCAGGTAAGGACCTACAGTAATTACGGAACGACCGGAATAGTCAACTCGTTTACCCAACAGGTTCTGACGGAAACGACCTTGTTTACCCTTGATCATATCAGCCAAGGATTTCAGCGGACGCTTGTTAGAACCAGTAATGGCACGACCACGACGACCGTTATCCAGCAAAGCATCAACCGCTTCCTGCAACATACGTTTTTCGTTGCGAACAATGATATCTGGCGCAGCCAGATCCAACAGGCGCTTCAAACGGTTGTTACGGTTAATAACACGACGATAGAGATCGTTCAGATCCGAAGTGGCAAAACGGCCGCCATCCAGTGGAACCAATGGACGTAAATCCGGTGGCAGAACTGGCAGAACCGTCAGAACCATCCATTCTGGTTTGTTACCAGACTGAATAAAGGCTTCCAACAGTTTAATACGTTTGGTCAGCTTTTTACGTTTAGTTTCAGAGTTAGTTTCGTTTAACTCTTCACGCAACGTTTCACACTCATTTTCCAGATCGAGATTTTTCAGCAAAGACTGGATAGCTTCCGCTCCCATCTTCGCATCGAATTCATCACCAAACTCTTCCAGTGCATCCAAGTATTGCTCTTCTGTCAGGATCTGACTGCGTTCCAAGCTGGTCATACCGCCTTCTACAACCACATAGGATTCGAAGTACAGTACACGCTCAATATCACGCAGTGGCATATCCAGCAACAAACCGATGCGAGATGGCAATGATTTCAGGAACCAAATGTGTGCCGTTGGAGAAGCCAGTTCAATGTGACCCATACGTTCACGACGAACTTTAGTTTGGGTAACTTCTACACCACACTTCTCACAAATTACACCACGGTGTTTCAGGCGCTTGTATTTACCACACAAGCACTCATAGTCTTTTACCGGTCCGAAAATACGGGCACAGAAAAGGCCGTCACGCTCTGGTTTGAACGTACGGTAGTTAATTGTTTCCGGCTTTTTCACTTCACCAAATGACCACGAACGGATCATATCTGGCGAGGCCAGAGCAATTTTGATCGCATCAAACTCTTCGGTCTTAGTTTGCGCTTTCAGAAACTTCAATAAGTCTTTCACGAAATGGCTCCTGTCGGAGTTAGACCTGTCAGGAGAGCAGCCCATGCCGCTCCCCCCTATGACCAGTGCAACCACTGGCTGGTAAACTGCCCGTCATATCCATTCAGGACAGTACCAGCGGGAATACGATTTATTCGTCTTCCAGCTCGATGTTAATACCCAGAGAGCGGATCTCTTTCAACAATACGTTGAAGGATTCCGGCATACCTGGCTCCATCTGATGGTTGCCATCCACGATGTTTTTATACATCTTGGTACGGCCGTTAACATCGTCGGACTTGACGGTGAGCATTTCCTGCAAGGTGTACGCGGCACCATATGCTTCCAATGCCCACACTTCCATCTCACCGAAGCGTTGACCACCGAACTGCGCCTTACCACCCAACGGTTGCTGAGTAACCAGGCTGTACGAACCGGTTGAACGGGCGTGCATTTTGTCATCCACCAGGTGGTTCAGCTTCAGCATATACATGTAGCCAACAGTAACCTGACGCTCAAATTGCTCACCGGTACGGCCATCAAACAGGGTAATTTGACCAGAAGTTGGCAAGTCACCCAGTTTCAGCAGCTCTTTAATTTCTTTCTCTTTCGCACCATCAAACACAGGTGTCGCAATTGGCATACCTTTTTTCAGGTTTTCTGCCAAACGCATAACTTCTTCATCAGAGAAAGTGTTCAGATCAACTTTCTGACGGGTTTCATCACCCAGGTCATAAGCTTTCTGGATAAATTCACGCAGTTTGGCAACTTCCTGCTGCTGTTTCAGCATCGCATTGATCTTGTCGCCAATACCTTTCGCCGCCATACCCAGATGCGTTTCCAAGATCTGACCAATGTTCATACGTGATGGTACGCCCAGTGGATTCAATACGATATCTACCGGAGTGCCGTTTTCATCGTAAGGCATATCTTCGATCGGGTTGATCTTGGAGATAACACCCTTGTTACCGTGGCGACCCGCCATCTTATCACCAGGCTGAATCTGACGTTTAACCGCCAGATAAACTTTGACGATTTTCAGCACACCCGGCGCCAAATCATCACCCTGTGTGATCTTACGGCGTTTAGCATCCAGCTTTTTCTCGAACTCAGCTTTGAGTTCGTCATACTGTTCAGCCAACTGTTCCAACTGATTCTGTTTCTCTTCATCAGCCAGACCCAGTTCTAACCAACGCTCACGAGGCAGTTTATCCAGTTTTTCCGCTTCAATGCCGCCAGCAATTAAGACAGAACGGATACGTGCAAACAGGCCAGCTTCAAAGATTTGCAACTCTTCTGTCAGGTCTTTCTTAGCCTGACGCAGTTGCATCTCTTCGATTTCCAAAGCACGCTTATCTTTTTCTACGCCATCACGGGTAAATACCTGTACGTCGATAACCGTACCGGATACGCCATTTGGTACGCGCAGAGAAGAGTCTTTAACATCAGACGCTTTCTCACCGAAAATAGCTCGCAGCAATTTTTCTTCTGGCGTTAGCTGAGTTTCACCTTTAGGTGTCACTTTACCAACCAGAATGTCACCGCCGGTCACTTCTGCGCCAATATAAACAATACCGGATTCATCCAGTTTGGAGAGCGCAGCTTCACCCACGTTAGGGATGTCAGCCGTGATCTCTTCAGGCCCTAATTTGGTATCACGAGATACGCAAGCCAGTTCCTGGATATGAATGGTTGTAAAGCGATCTTCCTGGACGACACGCTCAGAAACTAAGATGGAGTCCTCGAAGTTATAACCATTCCACGGCATGAACGCTACGCGCATGTTCTGACCTAGCGCGAGTTCACCCAAGTCAGTAGATGGCCCATCAGCCAGTACATCGCCGCGTTCCACGGGTTCGCCCAAAGAGACACATGGCATTTGGTTAATACAGGTGTTCTGGTTAGAACGGGTATATTTCGTCAGGTTGTAAATATCAATACCTGCTTCACCCGGATACATTTCATCTTCGTTTACTTTGATAACGATACGAGATGCATCGACGTACTGGACTACACCACCGCGCTTAGCAACAGAAGTTACACCTGAGTCAACCGCTACTGCACGTTCCATACCCGTACCAACCAACGGCTTATCAGCACGCAGAGTAGGTACAGCCTGACGTTGCATGTTTGCACCCATCAATGCACGGTTTGCGTCATCGTGTTCCAAGAATGGGATCAAGGAAGCACCAACGGAAACCACCTGCTGGGTGGAAACGTCCATATACTCAACCTGCTCACGGTTAAATAAGCTGGATTCACCATAATTACGGCAAGTTATCAGATCTTCAACGAAGTGACCTTCATCATCTAATACGGTGTTCGCCTGTGCGATAACGAAGTTACCTTCTTCAATCGCGGACAGGTAGTGAATTTCATCAGTAACAACACCATCACGAACCAGACGATACGGGGTTTCAAGGAAACCATACTCGTTAGTCTGCGCATAAACAGACAATGAGTTAATCAGACCGATGTTCGGACCTTCAGGGGTTTCGATTGGACATACACGGCCATAGTGGGTTGGGTGTACGTCACGCACTTCGAAGCCAGCACGCTCACGGGTCAAACCACCTGGACCCAACGCAGAGATACGGCGTTTGTGAGTGATTTCAGAAAGTGGGTTGTTTTGGTCCATAAACTGAGACAGTTGGCTGGAACCAAAGAATTCTTTCACTGCGGCTGAAATCGGCTTAGCGTTGATCATGTCCTGAGGCATCA
Source organism: Photorhabdus sp. S10-54 (assembly GCF_963878145.1). NCBI lineage: Bacteria > Pseudomonadati > Pseudomonadota > Gammaproteobacteria > Enterobacterales > Morganellaceae > Photorhabdus > Photorhabdus sp. S10-54. The sequence goes on from NZ_CAWNXG010000049.1 coordinate 26,980, forward strand.
GTGTATCCAGATCACCCAAGGACAGACGCTCTTTAACCGCACGCTCAACACGTACCAGACCAACACGGAACTGGTTTTCTGCCATCTCGCCAACAGAACGGATACGACGGTTGCCTAAGTGGTCGATATCGTCGACTTCACCTTTACCATTGCGGATATCAATCAGTTTCTTCATGACATCGATGATGTCATCTTTACTCAGAATACCGGAACCTTCAACTTCTTCCCGACTCAATGAGCGGTTGAATTTCATACGACCAACCGCAGAAAGATCATAACGATCTTCTGAGAAGAACAGATTTTCAAACAGATTTTCTGCCGCTTCACGGGTTGGTGGTTCACCAGGACGCATCATGCGATAAATCTCAACCAAAGCACTCAAACGGTCATTGGTTGGATCAACACGAAGTGTCTCGGAAATATATGCGCCGTGATCTAAATCGTTGGTGAACAATGTTTCGATAGATTTGTGACCAGACTGGCTCAAACGTGCCAACAGATCTAAAGAGAGCTCCATGTTAGCAGCACAGATAATTTCACCTGTATTGACATCAATGTAGTCTCTTGCAACAACTTTACCCGCAATGTATTCAACAGGAACCTCAATACGGTTCACTTCGTCTTTTTCTAACTGGCGGATATGACGTGCGGTAATACGACGGCCTTTTTCAACATAAACCTTGCCGTTTGCTTCAATATCAAAAGAAGCAGTTTCACCACGCAAACGTTCTGGTACCAGAGTCATTTGCAGTCTGTTGTCACGAATTTCGAAAATCGTTTTACTGAAGAACAGGTTCAAAATCTCTTCAGTGCTGTAATTCATTGCACGCATAATAATCGTTGCCGGCAATTTACGACGGCGGTCAATGCGCACAAACAGATTATCTTTTGGATCGAATTCGAAATCTAACCAAGAACCACGGTAAGGAATAATACGTGCGTTATACAGTACTTTACCGGATGAGTGAGTTTTACCCTTATCGCTGTCAAAGAATACACCAGGACTACGATGCAACTGGGAGACAATAACTCGCTCAGTACCATTGATAACAAAAGTACCGTTGTCAGTCATGAGCGGAATTTCACCCATGTAGACTTCTTGCTCTTTGATATCTTTGACCGTGCCTTCCGGTGCTTCACGTTCATAGATAACCAGACGCAACTTAACGCGCAGAGGTGCAGAATAAGTTACACCTCGAATCTGGCACTCTTTAACATCAAACACTGGCTCACCAAGACGGTAGCTAACGTATTGCAGCTCCGAACTGCCACTGTAGCTCTGAATTGGGAATACAGAACGGAATGCCGCTTCTAAACCATTCTGGCCTTCTGGATCTTGCTCGATAAACTTCTGGAACGAGTCAAGTTGGATAGAAAGGAGATAAGGTACGTCCAACACTTGCGGACGCTTACCAAAATCCTTACGAATACGTTTTTTCTCGGTATAGGAGTAAACCATAGGGTTCCTCAGCTCGCTGATCAGTGACCCACTCTGCCCGCCCTAAAGGACAGCTCTTTACAACACTGTTTTTTCGAACAGAAAATTGAATTATTTTCCGTAATACTCATTACTATTACTCTTAAATCATTTCATTGCGTTACATTACTACCGAGCTACCCGAGTGGATCGTAGCTGAGAACGCAGTATATTAAGTCGTCAATAGGAAAAAGTATTTGGGGGTTAATTAACAGCCAAACAGTGGAAATGCTGCTAATGCCCTACAGCGCAAAAAGGCTGGTGATTTTTTAATCACCAGCCATCAGCCTTTAAAGTCAGGCTGCTAACTCAAAACTAAACTTACTTGATCTCAACAGAAGCACCAGCTTCTTCCAGAGATTTTTTCAGCGCTTCAGCATCATCTTTGCTGATGCCTTCTTTCAATGTAGCGTTTGGAGCGCTTTCAACCAGATCTTTAGCTTCTTTCAGACCCAAGCCAGTTGCGCCACGTACTGCTTTGATAACAGCAACTTTGTTACCGCCAATAGCAGACAGAACAACGTCAAACTCAGTTTGTTCTTCAACAGCTTCAGCAGCACCGCTAGCAGCAACAGCTACCGCCGCCGCCGCAGAAACGCCGAATTTGTCTTCCATTGCAGTGATCAGTTCAACAACATCCATGACGGACATTGTTGCAACTGCGTCCAGAATTTGTTCTTTATTGATAGACATAACAAGTGTTCCTAAAATTCAGAAATAATTTATACGTTAAAAAGCAACGAAGGAAATCGGCAATTAAGCTACTTCTTTCTGCTCGCGTGACTCGCGTAACGCAGCCAGAGTACGAACCAGTTTGCCTGCAACGGCTTCTTTCATGGTTGACATCAGGCGTGCGATTGCTTCTTCGTAAGTCGGGAGTGTTGCCAAACGGTCAATATTGGCCGCAGGAATAAACTCACCTTCAAAGGCTGCTGCTTTAATCTCGAATGCTGGATTCGCTTTCGCGAACTCTTTGAACAGACGAGCAGCTGCGCCCGGGTGTTCGTTAGAGAAAGCAATCAAGGTTGGACCAACAAACGCTTCTTTCAGGCACTCATAGGCAGTACCTTCAACAGCACGGCAGATCAACGTGTTACGAACAACACGAATGTAAACGCCAGCTTCGCGACCTGCTTTACGCAGTTCAGTCATTTTATCTACAGTAACGCCACGGGAATCCGCAACAACCGCAGACAGCGCGCCTTTGGCAACTTCGCTGACTTCAGCAACAATCGCTTGTTTGTCTTGAAGATTTAGTGCCATTAGCTTCTTGCTCCTGGATTAACCGGGAAGAACCCGGAACTCACATCGCTCATAACACCATAAAGGGGCCTGAGCTCTAAAACACGGTGAGCAGAATCCAGAAATGAATTTCATTTGGCTCTGTCACCGTCTACGCAGGAATATTAAGTAATTACTTACACCTGCGGTCTTGGACGGGGCTTGGATTAGGCCAAGCTCCAACCGAAAATTTTTTATTTAGCTAATAAAAAACTTACTAGCCAAACATAAGGCGCCAAATTTTAGACAAATCTGACGCCAAGGTAAAGCGATAATCACAATCACATTCAGCTAAAATTAAGCTGAAGCATTCAGACCAGACTGGTCAATCGCAACACCTGCGCCCATGGTAGTGGACAGGCTAACTTTCTTAATATAAATACCCTTAGCAGAAGATGGTTTGGCTTTTTTCAGCGCAACCAGCAGAGCTTCCAGGTTTTCTTTCAATTTGTCAGTGTCGAAGTCAACTTTACCAATGGTGGTGTGGATAATGCCGTTTTTATCGTTACGGTAACGAACCTGACCCGCTTTAGCATTCTGAACAGCTTCAGCAACATTAGGAGTTACAGTACCCACTTTAGGGTTTGGCATCAAACCACGAGGACCCAGGATTTGACCCAATTGGCCAACAACGCGCATTGCATCTGGAGAAGCGATAACAACGTCAAAGTCCATTTCGCCTTTTTTAACCCGTTCAGCCAAATCTTCCATACCTACCAGTTCAGCGCCTGCTGCTTTAGCAGCTTCTGCATTTGCGCCTTGGGTAAATACAGCTACGCGAACGGAACGGCCAGTACCGTGAGGCAGTACCGTTGCACCACGCACGTTCTGGTCAGATTTACGAGCGTCGATGCCGAGATTAACAGCAACGTCAACGCTTTCTACGAATTTAGCGGTAGCCAGCTCTTTCAGCAGAACAACGGCTTCGTTAATGTCATACTGCTTAGTTGAATCCACTTTTTCACGGATTGTGCGCATGCGCTTGGTCAGTTTAGCCATTGATTAACCCTCCACTACCAGGCCCATGGAACGAGCAGTACCTTCAATTGAACGCATCATTGCGTCAACGCTAGCACCTGTCATATCCGCAGCTTTAGTTTCAGCAATTTCACGAATCTGCGCGCTGGTCACTTTACCAACTTTGTCTTTGTTCGGTTTGCCGGAACCCGATTTAATGCCCGCAGCTTTCTTCAACAAAACAGCCGCTGGTGGGGTTTTAGTAACGAAAGTGAAGGAACGATCAGAATAAACAGTGATCACAACAGGAATTGGCAGACCTTTTTCAATGCTGTCAGTTTTAGCATTGAACGCCTTACAGAATTCCATGATGTTAACACCCTGCTGACCCAGAGCAGGACCTACTGGAGGGCTTGGGTTAGCCATACCAGCTGCAACTTGCAACTTGACATAGGCCTGTACTTTCTTAGCCATTGATAATTTTCCTCTATGTGGGTGATATCGCCTTTGATTTAAAAGGCTCCCCTGTCATTTCAGTCCCGCCTTATCCAGGCCAGACTACTAAAAAACAAAAGGCGCGAAATTGTATGTTAATTTCTCACCTATTGCAAGCCAGCAAAAGATACGCTCGAAAATTACGCCTTCTCTACCTGGCTGAAATCCAGCTCAACCGGTGTCGCACGACCAAAGATAGAAACTGAAACTTTCAGGCGGCTCTTCTCGTAATCGACTTCTTCCACAACACCATTGAAGTCTGCGAATGGACCATCGCTGACACGAACCATTTCGCCTGGTTCGAACAATGTTTTTGGCCGTGGTTTATCACCAACCTGCTGAAGGCGATTCATAATCGCATCAACTTCTTTATCACTGATTGGTGCCGGACGGTCAGATGTACCACCGATAAAACCCATGACGCGTGGTACGCTGCGAACGAGATGCCATGTTGCATCGTTCATGATCATTTGTACCAGCACATACCCAGGGAAGAATTTGCGTTCACTTTTGCGACGCTGGCCGCTACGAATCTCAACAACTTCCTCTGTTGGCACCATCACTTCGCCAAAAGAATCTTCCATATCATGTAGTTTGATATGTTCACGTAAAGATTGTGCAACACGACCTTCAAACCCGGAAAATGCCTGTATAACATACCAACGTTTTTTTGGGGAATCTGACATCTTAGAACCTCAGGCCTGTAATAAGTGAAACTAAACGCACCAGGATACCGTCAAGACCCCAGAGGATCAAAGACATCAATGCAGTCACCGCCGCAACAATCAAAGTCGTGTGCAGCGCTTCCTGGCGAGTTGGCCAAATGACTTTGCGCATTTCAATGCGGGCTTCACGAGCGAAAGCCAGTGTGGTTTTACCCTTTGCAGTCCAGAGCGCAGCCGCTCCCGCAAGAGCAACAATAACAACAACCGCCATCGCGCGTAGAGGAAGGCTATACTCCCGATAAAGGTAGTTTCCAACGATAGCAACCGTTAATAAGGCTGCCACTAATAGCCATTTCATTACTTCAAGACTACGCCTGCTTTCTTGAGCATCGCTATTCGTACTCATAAACCAACCTGTAACTATGATTTAAATAGATAGCCAGCTTGCCTCGCAAGAGCAAAACAAATCAGACCGAACCAAAAAATTTGAGTGATTGTATCTGACTTGGCGCCATAATTCAGTATGACATTGTATATCTGAGAGCGATATAGCCAATTCGTTGCATCAGAGCCTATCTCACCAATAATTAAAAACAACTATTGATGAGATAGGTTCTTATTAAGACAACGTACAAAAAGGGCATCGGTTGATGCCCTTTTAGTGTAATCACATCAAAAAATTATGCGATAACTTTAGCAACAACACCAGCACCTACTGTACGTCCACCTTCACGGATAGCGAAGCGCAGACCCTGGTCCATTGCGATTGGGGCAATCAGGGTAACTTTCATCTGAATGTTATCACCTGGCATCACCATTTCCACGCCTTCTGGCAGTTCAATGGTACCGGTCACGTCAGTTGTACGGAAGTAGAACTGTGGACGGTAGCCTTTGAAGAATGGCGTATGACGGCCACCTTCGTCTTTGCTCAGAATATAAACTTCTGATTCGAAAGTGGTGT